>JAUYAO010000022.1 GCA_030692565.1 Nitrospira sp. | reverse complement strand
CGAGCCCTCAAGGCCGCCATCCGGCACTACATCACGGTCACCAATACACACCCCAAACCCTTCACATGGACGAAGACCGCCGACGAAATCCTGGCCAGCGTGGCCCGATTTTGTCAGCGAACTTCGGAGACAGGACACTAGTGGGGGGTAGAAAATTCGATATTGACGTCCTTCCCGAGGTAATTTACCTGAAAGCCTTGTTTGTCATAGGCCATGACGGCGCCCATCACGTTTTCATCCCCGTACTCTTCTTTTCCCAACAATTTCCGGATGTCCTCGGGGCTTTCGCTGTTCAACACATTTCTAAAGATGCCGCGAGCCTTGTGGGTGAAGCGGTTATTGATGAAAATCAGGTCGACTTTCCCATCCTGGACACGGACGCCAGCCATTGGGCCGGTGGGCTTTCGTTGATCGATCAGGAAAATAAAGGCTGCTTCCTGTTCGGCTTTGATCCCGGCGATCTTTTCATTGACCAAAACATCCAGTGCCTTCGCTTCAGTGTCGCCTAACTTCACTCCAAACAGCGACACGGTTGCGCTGGAAATCTCCTTCGATTCCATCACATCATTCTTGCTCAGCTCGTAGGGTTCAGCATGCAACGATGAGGTCGCACTGGTGAGGATCGCCACGAGTATTCCGGCCAGCACAGGCAATCCGTATTTCTTCCTCATCGTCTCCCCTTTCGCAGATTAAAGATGTCAGTTGATCGTGCTGATTATTCAGATCATTTCAAGGATAGGCAGGTTTCATTGAGCTTGAAACATTCTATCCAAGGGAAGATGAACTTGCAAGAAAGGTCCAACTGGGAGTGAGAAGAACCGGGAGCAGGGGAAATCGAAAAGACGAGACATGCCTTAGGCGGTTACCGTGGTGGCCAGCAGCAGTTCACCGAGACGATGCAAGCGTACAAAGTACGGTTGGCAATGCGATTCCAACTCCGACGTCACCTCTTCAAGATCCGCCAAGCAGTCTTTCAGAATCTCGACCCGCTGATGGTCTAACCCTTCCGGACTGTCCAAGAAAAACACGACGCAGCCGCTAATGACGGTATCGAGGGTCATCAGCTGTCCCTGATTCGGGCTGGCAAAGGTCGGCCAGCCTTCGCTGCAATGTGTTTCCCATGCCGATGTGATCGTGGCTCGATTCATGGTCATGATCCGTTGCCCCTCCAGCTATGACTGTCCCAGCCACCCTAGCGCATGGAGGAGCAGTGCGGCAAGCGTGCATAAACCGATACCGACAAACCGGTAATCCACATCGTCCCGGCTTAGGCACCATTCCACCAAACGTGATCGCAACGTCTCAGGTCCCAGGGCAAGGAGCCCTCCTTTGATAAGCATGGCTAGAGCGGTCACAATCCATAGGGGTTGGTACATGAGCGGAAGGGCCGCGATCAGGAGGACGGCTCCCGCGACGACAGACAGCCATTGCCAGGTCCAAATCGCCGGTTGTTGGCGGATCACCTCCCGCAGACGTTCCACCATGAAGCGGGGCGCCAACAATAGTGAACACCCGTCAGCGAGCCAGATTCCCACGATGGCGGCTAAGGCATAGTCCCTCATGATGAACCAGAGGGAATAGGGAGAGGTATGAAGAAAGTCCGGCTCAAGGGTACAGACCCCGTTGCAAATGAGCCTGGGCGACCTTATCGATTCCGTTCATCAGTGCGGCCATCCGCATGGAGACTCGCTTTTCGGTGGCGAAGAGCGTGGTCTGGTGAAATGCCGAGGTGATAATGTCCTGGAGGCGTTTTCGGATGTCCGTCTCATTCCAGAAGAACCGTTGCAGATCCTGGACCCACTCGAAATAGGACACAATGACGCCGCCGGAATTGGCTAGGATGTCGGGGATAATAAACACGCCCTTGTCCTCGAGAATCCGATCGGCCTCAAGGGTGGTTGGGCCATTGGCGCCTTCCGCGAGGATCCGGCACCGAAGGGCGGCGGCATTGTGCTCGGTGATTTGTTCCGACAGCGCGGCAGGGACCAACACGGTGCATGGAAGCTGGAGCAGCTCCGCGTTCGTGATCCAATCGCCCATCTGGGTGTCTTTAAGTGTCTGGCCCTTGGTCTTGTAGCGGTCCAGGAGTTCCCGGATATTGAGCCCCTTCTCGTTATAGAGACCGCCGGTGACATCGCTCACTGCAATGACACGGGCCCCTTCTTGCTCCATGATGAGGGCGGTGTGCATTCCGACATTCCCAAATCCTTGAACCGCGACGGTAGCGCGGTCGATGGAGAGATTGAGATGCCGAAGTGCTTCCAACGTGACGTACACGACCCCTCGTCCTGTCGCTTCCTCCCGACCTAAGCTGCCACCGATCGAGAGAGGCTTTCCTGTCACCACACCAGGGACGGCATAGCCGACTTGCTGGCTGTAGGTGTCCATTATCCAGGCCATGACCTGCGCATCCGTTCCGACGTCGGGTGCCGGCACATCCTTGTCGGGACCGATCAGCGGGAAAATCTCTGCGGCGTAGCGCCTGGTCAGCCGCTGAAGTTCTCCGTGCGATAACTGTTTAGGCGCGACGGCCACGCCACCCTTGGCCCCGCCGTAGGGCAATCCGGCCAAGGCGCATTTCCATGTCATCCACATGGCGAGTGCGGCCACTTCTCCGAGGTTGACCTCGGGATGGTAGCGGACACCGCCCTTAGAAGGGCCACGCGAGGAGTCATGCTGTACGCGGTATCCAGTGAACACTTCGACGCGGTTGTCGTCCATCCGGACAGGAATGCTGACGACGAGCGAACGCTGGGGCTGTTTGAGCCGCTCTCGCAGGTTGTGATCCAGGTGCATCGCTTCCGCTGCCTGGTCGAACTGGGAAACGGCTAATCGAAACGTCGGGGTGTCGTATTCTTTCATGTCGCCCTCACGCTGCTGCCGGAAAGTCTGTCGAGTTCATGGTCGCGCCAAATTATTGAATGCGGTGGGGGCCGGTGTCTCGGTCCATTTGAGAGCCAATGTCTGTTTCAGTTGCTCGAGAAGCGAGTGGGTCACAGTCAATAAGGAAACCGGTTGCCCAACGACTTCAGCCATTGACGTCGCGTGGCAGTCTTGCAGGCCGCAGGGAGTGATCCCTCGAAATGGTGAGAGATCCATGTCCACATTGAGTGCCACTCCATGCATGGTCACGCCTCGATCCACACGAATCCCGATCGAGGCGATTTTGGCCTCTTGGGGATTTGTCACCCAGACGCCCGGAGTCTTTGGTTTCCGATGGCCGGTAATTCCGTTCTCCAGCAGGCATTGGATCACAGCCGCTTCCAGTTGCTCTACGTATGAACGTACGCCTGTGGCATGGTCTGTCAGGCGAAGGATCGGGTATACCACCAGTTGTCCTGGCCCGTGATAAGTGACAGACCCGCCCCGGTTGACGTGCTGAATCTCGATACCATCTATGCGTGCCGCCGTGGGGTCACCGCCCCAGTCCGCAATCCGGGTTCTTCGGCCGACGGTATAGACCGGTTGGTGCTCGAGGATGAGGAGGGTATCGAGTCTTGAGTCCATGATGCGCTCGCGATGCAGGCGCATCTGAAGGTCCCATGCCTCGGCATAGGGGACGGGCGAAGAGAACCAGAGCAGTTCCGTCGGAGTGTGGAAACCGGGCACGTTGGACGGGTCAGCGACGCTAGGCGTGCGTCGAGCCATCGGTGTTGTCATGGCACGAATTTCTGTACCGGCGGCCGTGGCATGGTCAACGTGGTCTGGCCGGTACGCCCTTGGATTGTCATGTGGAGGGATGCCGATTCGCCTTCCTGCATCGCGCTGTGCCAGAAGTCCCCCATGTTGTAGAGTTGGCGTTGATCCAACGCTGTGATGACATCTCCGGTTTGCAAGCCTGCCGCGCCGGCAACCTTGGCCGGATCCACATTCAGAGCGAGAATCCCGCGCTCCGCCTCCAACCCGAAGCTGGCGGCGACACTCGGAGTGACCGTCACCGGCGTAAACCCGAAGTCCGGACGAGAGATGGTTCCACGAAGCATCATCGAATGGATGTGAGGATAGACGGCTTCAATGGCAATGGCGTAACTGATCGCCTGGGCCGATGGCGCGATCGCGACATTGATGCCCACTACCTGGCCGGATAAATCCACGAGCGGGCCCCCGCTATTGCCGGGATTGATCGCCGCGTCAGTCTGGATCAGATCGTACAACGTCTCACCGTTCGGGGTGAGCACCGAACGGTCCAAGGCGCTGACGACTCCTACGGTGACGGTCGATCCTCCCTTGAGGGCCAAGGGGTTCCCGATCGCGACCACGGTTTCTCCGATTTCCAAAGATGCCGAAGCGTTCAGTGTAGCCGGGACCAGATCTGTCGCATTGATTTTGACTAATGCGAGATCCAACAAGAAGTCTCGCGCGACCACGCGCCCCGGTGTCAACCGTCCGGTCGGTAATCCCACGACGAGACTGGTGATCCCTTCCACCAGATGATTGTTCGTCAGGATGTAGCCGGTTGTATCGAGCACAATGCCTGAGCCGGAACCTGACTGTGTTCCATGGAGGGATGGAGCTGAGGGCATCCCGCGTGTCAAAATCGTCACGACGGAGGGGCGTACCTTAGCTACGACGGACGGCACCGATAAGGGCTTTTCGTCAGCGCTCGCAGGATGATTCCAGGCGAAGGTCCAAATGGCCGCGATCGCGAAGGTCATCACAGCCTGTGGCAACAGAAACCTGATAGTTGGTTGAGGCTGCTTCATCGGTGTCCTTCAAACAAGCCGGAGGCGAGGATCCAACGTGGGTCGCATTCTCTCATACCTGAGTTGGAGGGGGAAAGAAGGAACAGGCGCACGAGTTCTCTATCTCGTGCGCCTGGTAATTGGGAGGATAGGGCTACTTGATTGCCGCAAACAGCTCTTTGATTTCCGGAGTCTTGAGCTTCTTCAGGGCTTTGGCCTCGATTTGCCGGATCCGTTCACGCGTCACCGACAGGTTCTGGCCGACTTGCTCAAGGGTGCAGGGCTCATCGTGCCCGATTCCGAACCTGAGCCGGATCACGGTCTGTTCTCTCGGCGTCAAAGTGCCCAGGATTCGATCCAGTTGCTGCGTCATCTCGGTACGATGCACATGGGCATCAGGCGGTGGTACTTGGTGATCAGGAATCATCTCCCCGAACTCCGTATCACCGTCCCCGACTGGGCGTTCGAGTGCGACTGGTTCCTGAAACGCCTGCACGGTTTCATGCAACCGCTCCGGTCTCATCCGCAGCACGTTGGCAATTTCTTCTAGCTTAGCCGGACGACCGAACTGTTGCCCGAGTCGGCGCGTCACCCGGAGAATCCTACTGGAAGCCTCGGTCTGGTGGACCGGGATACGGATTGTCCGTGATTGATCAGCCAGGGCTCGCGTGATGCCTTGACGGATCCACCAGGTTGCATAGGTACTGAACTTAAAGCCTTTCCGGTGTTGATACCGTTCGGCCGCCTTCATCAAGCCGATGTTCCCTTCCTGCACCAGATCGAGCAGGGTTAGCCCGCGATGGGTGTAATGTTTCGCGACATCTACCACCAGGCGGAGATTGCAACGGACCATCTCGTCTTTTCCTCGCTCCAAAACGAGCCGGGCGGCCCGAATTTCATCGAGCAAGGCCTTGAGTTGTTTCGCGACCGTGGCCGCCGGTTTCATCTCCCGGATCGCAGGTTTCAGAATATTCAGAATGGCCTGCTCGACTTTATCGAGCGCAGTGGCGGAAAACCCGCTGAGCCCGCGTGCGAGTTGAAGGGACTTTGTCGATTCCAGCAGAATGGGGGTGCGCTTCGCGCGCGCCATGACTTTCAGCGTCTCTCGCAAAGCTACCCGGATACGGCGCGAACCTTCGTCCAGCCGCTTGGCTAAGGTAATTTCTTCCTCTCGTGTCAGGAGCGCCCGCTCCCCGAATGAGCGAAAGTAGAGCGACTCCAGGAGGAAGGGGCTCGCGCCGGGACTTGTTTTGAGCGTGGCGGCGTCCAAGTCTTTCTCGTCCTTCTCCGTCGGCTCTGCCTCCACTTCCGCCTCCCGTCCGATCGCTTCCATGGCATCGCTGGCGCCGGAATCGTCGGTGTCGACATCGGCTGTCGCGGTCTGGTCGTCTATGTTTTCTGTTGTCCGCAGGTCTTCATGTTCCATCGCGTCACCTCTTGTCTCCTGGTTTCGCATCTGTTCACTCCTGTTAGAGTTATCTTGAATCAATAAGATTCACCGATATTTCTGCCACTCTATAGTCCTTCTACGAAGCAAGAGTGATGCTGGATTGAACATGAGAAGCCCGACGCGCAATCCCGAAGATATTGCAGCAAGATTAGGGGGGCTTAATGAGAGAAACTGAATCGCACTGTGATGCGAATGCGGCAACTATGTAGGAATTGCACTGCATGCCGACCGATCTGCCTCACCCGTTCTCTCTCCGACCATCTTCGGTGGTCGATGCGGGTCGTCACGTTCACTGAAAACCGCGAATCGTTTTGGGATTGATGCTGAGAGAGGTGCGCACTTCATGGAATAGAGGGCGAGAATGATTACGCCGCTCCCTATCATCGGTTGCAAAGGGGAGAACGAACCCCCTAGAATGCCGCCCCATGTCACAACTTCTATCAGGCGAACGCATCCATCTCGTCGACAAGAAAGGGCGGCAGTACGCGCTGACGCTCAAGGCCGGGGAGACGTATCAATTCAGCGGGCAAAAGATTCCTCACGACGAGATGATCGGCCGTCCTGATGGGACGGTGGTGACTTTGTCGGGGGGCAAGAAGATGCTGGCGTTACGTCCGACCTTCGGTGACTATGTCTTGAAAATGCCGCGTGGCGCCCAGGTGCTGTATCCCAAGGATCTGGCACTCATTCCAATGTGGGCGGATGTGTATCCTGGCGCGCGTGTCTTCGAAGCCGGGACCGGGTCCGGTGCGTTGACCATGGCGCTGTTGCGTCTCGTAGGGCCGCAAGGCCTTGTTGTCACGTATGACTTGAGAGAAGACTTTGCGAAAACAGCGTTGACTAATATCAGTCGTTATCTAGGGCCGACGCCGAATCTTGTGTCCTTGAGAAAGAGCGCCTACGAGGGGATTGATTTACTGGACGATGGGGTCCCGTTTGATCGCGTTGTACTCGACTTGCCGGAGCCCTGGCAGGTGGTGCCGCACGCGGCCAAAGCCTTGCGGTCAGGCGGCATCTATTTGAGTTTTGTGCCGACGGTTCCGCAAGTCGTTCAAACCGTTGAAGCGCTTGAGCGGGCAAAGGTGTTTGGCATGGTGGAGACATTCGAATCCCTCATCCGTACCTGGTCGGTGTTGGGGCGAAGCGTTCGTCCCGATCATCGGATGGTGGCCCATTCGGGTTTTATCACGGTGGCGAGGAAGGTCGAGCCGGGTCTGCTGGGGATCGGTCGCGAGCCGGAACTTGCGGAGGCGTTTCTCTCAGAATCCCTCGGGGCCAGCGAGGCAGAAGGGGCAGCGTCATGAAACGGTTGGAGGGAAAAGTTGCGTTAATCACGGGCGGGAATGCCGGCATTGGGGAGTCCGTCGCCAAGCGGTTCGCCGAGGAGGGCGCGGCTGTTGTGATTACGGGCCGACGCCAGGCCGAACTCGATCGGGTAGTCCGTGAGATCTCAGCGCACGGTGGCAAGGTGCTCGCTGTCGTCGGGTCGGTCACGGATGACGGTCATGTGCGGGCGGTGGTTCAGCAGGCATTAGCGTCGTTTCGAAAAATTGATGTGTTGGTGAACAACGCCGGTGTCGGAGATTTTGGGAAACGCCTTCATGAGATGGATGATGCGGCCTGGGCGAATGTGTTGGATGTGAATTTGACCGGCGTGTTCCGGATGACACGGGCGGTGATTCCGGAAATGCTTAAGCAGGCCGGCGGAGCCATCGTCAATATTTCATCGGTTGCCAGCCTGGTCGGCATCCCACTCTTGTCCGCCTATGCGGCTTCCAAAGGAGCGCTCGACGCGCTGACTCGATCGATCGCGATTGATTACGCAACGGATGGGATTCGGTGCAATGTGGTGAACCCGGGCTTGATTGATACGCCAATGGCCGCTCCGTTGATGGCCAATCCCGATCAGCTTGGATCGATCTTGTCGCACTATCCGATCCGCCGCCCCGGCAAACCAGAAGAAGTGGCGAACATGGTCCTGTATCTTGCGTCGGACGAATCGGCCTGGGTCACCGGCGGGACGTTTCGCATTGATGGCGGAATGACCGTGTGGTGAACAGTCCCGTTGGCCTCAGAGTACAGGTGAGCTGAATGATGGAGATTGATGCACACACAGGGTTCTGCGGGGTTATCGGGAATCCCGTCGAACATTCGCTTTCTCCCGCCATCCACAACGCGGCGTTTCAACAGCTCCGGCTGAATCTGGTGTACCTCGCGTTTCGAGTCGAGGCGATCGGTGAAGCGATCAGGGGGCTCCGTGCGTTGGGTGGATTTCGGGGCGCCAGCGTCACGATCCCTCATAAAGTTTCGTCGATTCCGTTTCTCGACGAGGTTGACCCCACCGCCGGGCACATCGGCGCCATCAATACGATCGTGGTAAAGCAGGGCGCGCTGATTGGGTACAACACCGATGCCATCGGTGCATTGCGTGCGCTTCGTGGAGGGGCGGGGCCTCTCGCCGGAAAACGCGTCGTGATGGTGGGATCGGGAGGAGCAGCCAGGGCGATTGCCTTTGCGCTTGCCGGTGAGTCGGGACTTGCGGGACTAACGTTGCTCGGCGTGGACGCGAATGAGCGGTCGCGATTGGCGGCGGATATTCGATCGAAGACGTCGCTTTCAGTGGAGGAGGCTCATCTCGACGAAGCCGGGCTGGCGAAGACTCTTCCCGCTTCGCACATCCTGGTCCATTGTACTCCGATCGGCATGTCCCCAAAAACTGAAGGGACTTGCGTGCCGGCACCGCTCTTACACGCCGGCTTGGCCGTCATGGATATTGTCTACAATCCGCGCGAGACGCAATTGCTCAAGGATGCCCGGCAGGCAGGATGCGTCACGATTCCCGGGTTGGAAATGTTTCTGCATCAAGCTGCCGCGCAATTTGAGCTGTGGACGGATCGGCCCGCTCCGGCGGATACCATGCGAGCCGTGCTGGAGTCTCGCTTTCGATGAACATCGTACTGATCGGATATCGCGGGACGGGGAAAAGTACGGTTGGGAAAGTACTGGCTGCGAGGCTCGTGTTGCCGCTGGTCTCGACGGATGCGGAAATTGTTCGTCGGGCGGGGCGATCAGTTCCGGAGATAGTTGCGCAGCATGGCTGGGAGCATTTTCGTGATCTTGAGTCGACGGTTTGCCGGGACTTTTCCGCACAAGATGGACTGATTATCGACACAGGCGGAGGGGCGATTCTTCGTCAGGAGAACGTGGCTTGTTTGAAGAAGAACGGCACGCTGTTTTGGCTGACCGCTTCGATCGCAACGATCGCGTCGCGCATCGGGCGTGATACTCAGCGCCCATCACTGACGGGCACCAAATCATTCGTCGAGGAGATTGAGGAAGTCCTGGCGGTGCGAACGCCCAAATATCGCGAGGCCGCCGACCATATTGTGCCTACCGATGGATGCACCATCAATCAAATCGTCGAGACGATTCTTTCTTCCATCCAGCGGTAGATCGAGTATGCCGCTAAGTTTCGTGCTGGCGTATGGGGTGGGGGGTCCAGCTATCCTTGACATTTCTGCCACAGAAGTGATTGAAGTGTCGTTGTGCGCCCGTAGCTCAGTTGGATAGAGCGCCGGGCTTCGAACCCGTAGGTCGCAGGTTCAATTCCTGCCGGGCGCACCACTCGCATCGATGGACTGACTGCTAAGTGATTGACAAGTAAGAAGTGTATCCTGCCCGGTGCTTTTAATTCCCTGTTAGCTCACATGCCCTATCTCCCGCCAACGGGGAATAGTATTCAGATAGCCCCTGCCCTAAAATGAAAATAGTTCTGGCGGGGGTGTTCCATGGGTGGTTATTGCCGAAAAGAGAGACATGGAAGAAAGCGGTCTGGTAAGCTTCTAGCATCAGCTCGGTGGCGATGGACGCGTTCCTGCCCTTGCTGTGGTCGGATCCTCCAGAAAGAAGAGCCCATGGGTGCCTGGTACTGCACATGCGGATGGCAGTGTGGGTAAATAGATTGGGAGGGAGCGATGATGATTCCTGGAATGCATGAAGTAAAGGCAGGTTTTCTTCTTGCCGTGGGTCTTGCGATGTTGGCGTTAATCTGCGCTGTTGCCGGATTGGGGACGGTTATGCGACCGGCCCGGTGGTCGGACCGTAAGGTTTCACGCTAGTTAAGGCGTCGTCGTGTAACTCGGTATCTCGTCCGCTCCGTGCTCTCTTATAACGCCGGGGTGTCCTCTCTTCGGTTGGCTGCAGTTCTCAAGTATCAGCGTTTCCCCCAATAATTTAATGGCTTGCGGCTGCTAAGCGTCAGTCCCTCCAAGGTTTTTCTAATCAGAGTTTTCTGGCCCCTGCAATCCCCGATCAACTCTATCGCTAAATACCCAAGGGCGGCCCCCTCTCGGGGAAGACAATTCTGAACCTGGTGCTATAGTTGATCTAACGATTTGCACTGATCGTCTTCACGCAGGGACGCCGAGCCCTCTTGCAGAATTCTGAGATTCACACGCATTCGAAAAGAGGCTCTGACGATCGCATCACGATAGGAATTATTAACTGAGGAGAATTGTATGACGGGAAGAAATGCTTCTATGGCCAGTGTGGTCATGCTGGGTGTAGTCATGATTGTGAGTCAAGGTTGCGGGATGAAATGGCTTCAGTCCGACGGAGAGGTCTCGTCAGCACAGTCTGACAAGTCAAAAAACTGGAATGGAGAAGGCGTCAATCCCAATTTCCCTGGCATGGCCCGTGGGGGGGCTTCAGGCGAACTCAGAGGGTTTTCTCAGAATCCCGATGAAGAGCGATTGGCCCAAAGCGGCTATCGAGCTTCGCTGAATCCTTCCGATGTCGCCGTAAGACGGCGCGCCGAATTGACGAAGGAAGAGAAGGCAGCCATTGAAGCAGGACTCCAAGACGTATTTTTTGGTTACGATCAGTGGACCGTATCCGATGCCGCTATGGAAGCGCTGAATCGCGATGCAAGCTGGTTGAAGGATCATCCTGGTGCCGTCCTGAAAATTGAAGGCCATTGCGACGAGCGAGGAACGACCGATTACAACATGGTTCTTGGCGACAAGCGGGCGAAGGCAGCAAAGACATACCTTCATGAAGCCGGAATCAGTCCCAAGCAGGTCGCTATTGTATCATTCGGTAAAGAGCAGCCGTTTTGCTTTGACCATGCCGAGTCATGCTACCAGCAAAATCGCCGTGGACACATGTTGCTTCAGGTGAAGCAGTAGAAGGTCAGAGTTCATTTCACCGCGAGGCGTCCTTCACAAGATCATGCTGAAGGATGCCTCGCTTAAGAATTCTTTGGTTAAACCGCCACGCAGCTTGCCGATATGCCAATTTCAGCGCTGAAAAAAATGGCCTCGCTACTCAAGCCTGAGAAGAAGTCGACGGAGACCGTCTTCTCGAGTCCTGATGAGCGTCGGAATCAACCTCGCTTTACCACGCAGTTTCGAAGCACCTTCTCGGGCGGCCCAAATGAAGGGAATGGACGAACGCTCGATCTGTCTATCGGAGGGTGCAAGATCGAAAGCGGAACGATTGTCGGCCAAGGAGATAAGTTTGAATGTCGTCTCCATATTCCAGACCTCGATTGGCCGATTATGATCGATGAAGCAATCGTTCGCTGGGTTGAGGGGAAGACATTTGGGCTGGCTTTCACACGTATCAGGTCGGGAGAGCAAGATAAAATCACTGCCATTATCAGCAAGATTGAGCAGGAGCAGCAGGCCTGACCTCTCCCCATCGTCGCCCATCCGCTTCGGCAATCATACGTGCCGGATTCTCTTCCTTCCCCTAGCGACATCTCCAGGCGTGACAACTCTCGGCTGAACCATTGCCGTCGAAGGGCGGTCACTACTTGGCTTGGGGGGCCAGCTCGCGCACATTATGAGGGGGACTACCGATTGACATGCTCCCTCTCGCTGTAACAAAGTACCGCCACTAGACAGGATGAAACGGAGAGTCCCTTCGTGGCCCTCGTTCTCAGCCTTTTCATTTTTGCAGGGGAACCGAAAGGAGTGTGGAGTGGAGCAACGGTATGCGATTACAGTCAAGTTCTTGGTCAACGCTGATTCGGCTGAAGATGCTGAGGAAATGATAGAAACTGCCTGTGAAAAGGCGACCGCCGCATTTCCAGAAATGAGCTATGAGGGGATCGAGGATATTGAAGAGGAAGAAGACGACTAATATGCCGGAAAGCCTGACGCAATGAAGGCACGCGGTCGATTCGGAAACGGACAACTGGGGCACGGTGGGAGGACGGCTGCGCGATGAGCACCGGAAGCGAAGTCATCACTCTGGCGGGCGGGTGCTTCTGGTGTCTGGAGGCGGTCTATGACCAAATCAAGGGCGTCCTCTCGGTTGAATCCGGGTATATCGGAGGCGCCCTTGAGAATCCTTCGTACGAAGCGGTATGCGGTGGAAGGACAGGCCATGCCGAAGCGGTGCGGGTCACCTATGATCCCTCGCTGATTTCGTGTCGGGAGTTGATCGAGATCTTTTTCTCGATCCATGACCCCACGACGCTGAATCGCCAGGGCAACGACGAAGGCACGCAGTATCGTTCCGCCATTTTCTACCATTTACCCGAGCAGCGGCAGGTAGCTGAGGCGGTCAAAGCCGCGGTCACAGCCCAAGGGTTGTATCCTAACCCGGTCGTTACTGAGATCGTTGCGGCGACAACGTGGTATGAGGCTGAACGATATCACCAGGAATACTTCGCCAGGAATCCGCTTCAAGGGTACTGTCAGTTTGTGGTCAGTCCAAAGGTGGCCAAGTTTCGGAAGCAGTTTGTGTCGAAGCTGAAGCTCTGACCGGAGTCCCGCCGTCACTTCCCAATCATCCACGACAGCCCTCGTTTCGGCGCATCCCATGCATCAGGCTTTTGAAAAATCTGATGAGTGCTCAAGAGTACCCGGGTATGGGGTGGGCAGAACGGCCATTCAGAAGCAGGATTACCTTGTACGGTGCCGAGGATGGCATCTTCTTCCCGCTCATCATGCAATTCGAGAATGATGAGGGGGGTGTTGGGGTCGAGTAGGCAGGTATCCCCTATCGGCGTCCCTACCGCCATTCCGGATGCAGCCACCTGCACCTGCTGCTGACCTTGAGAGAAAATGGTGTCCCCCGTGCGCAGCGGGCCTGGCGGGGCGAGGGAGTACAAGATCAAAGGAGCGGCAAGGATGACGAGGACGGCCAGTCCTATCGACCAGAGTGGCGGATCGGATCGAACGTCATCATCAGAATCACGCAAGCCGTCCATTTCTCGACTACACCTGCGGTGATGTGGTTTCCTGTCGAGCGTCAATCCCTTTGCGGCGCTACTGCGGTGGATGTGCCTCAGCATCCAACCAGGCGTCGCCTTCGCCAGCATTGTCGTGTGCCGTGCGAAGCGTTTGAAAATCGAATAGACGTTGATCCATGAGCAGCGCCGGTGCGACGTTGGCGATCGCCGCCGCGATGCTGTCCGAGCAGCCGGGCGATCGTGTTTCCCACTGACGGAGCAAGGCCTTCACGTCCTTTCGCTTCAGATCCTCTTGAGACCCGCATAGATCACAGGGGATGATCGGAAATCTCCGGAGTTCCGCGTATCGGGCCAGGTCTACTTCCTTCACAAAGGCGAGCGGTCGGATGACAAGATGTCGCCCGTCTTTTGAACGGAGTTTTGGTGGCATGGCCTTGAGCTTGCCCGTGTACAGGAGATTCAGAAACAATGTTTCATTGATATCATCGCGGTGGTGGCCGAGTGCGATCTTGGTGGCGCCCAACTCAGAGGCAATGCGATAGAGATGCCCGCGTCTGAGCCGAGAACAGAGGGAGCACGTGGTCTGGCCCTCAGGGATCAGACGCTTCACGATGGAGTAGGTGTCGCGCGTTTCAATGTGAAATGGAATGCCCCGGTTCGTCAGGTACTCCGGCAGAATGTGCGCGGGAAAGCCAGGCTGTTTTTGGTCTAAGTTGACGGCCACGAGATCAAAGTGAACGGGTGCACGCTGTTGCAGAAGAAGCAGGATATCGAGTAAACCGTAACTATCCTTCCCGCCTGACAGGCAGACCATGATCTTATCCCCGTCTTCAATCAGCCGATAGTCGGCGATGGCTTGGCCGACCAGGCGACAGAGCCGGGTCTGGAGTTTTTCAGTTTCCTCGTCTAACTTTGCGAGGGTCGTTGGAGGGCCTGGTGATGAAGGCATGGGAGCGATTGTACCTGCTCAATTATCCGGCTGTCGATGATGGAGCAACGGTAAGACGATCATGACCGACAATAAAGTGAAGTCGATTCTCTTTGTTTGCACAGGCAACATTTTTCGGAGCCTGGCAGCAGAATATGCGCTCAAGCGGTATCGTGGTTCGCAAGGCTTGTATTGCGTCGGGTCTGCCGGGATCGAGGCCAAGCCACAATCGATCCATCCCATCGTGCGTGCCAGACTCCTGGAGTATGGCGCTGATCCTGCCGGGCATATGCAACGCAAGCTGACGCAACCCTTACTTGATGAGGCGGACTGTGTCGTGGCGATGGGGCGCGACCATCAAGAAGCGGTGCAACGATTGTTTGGACGATCGATCCCGCTCTTCAATCAACTGTGTTTTGCTCGCGACGAACCGATCCTTGATCTGCACGAGGCGCTTCCCAACTGGGAAGAAGATCCCGAGCTGGCGCAGGCCTATGTCGTATCGGTTGTGGATCACATTTGCGATGCGATCCCTCACTTCGCGGCACGATTGCCACATCTTCTGTAACTTTCGACACAACGCTCTCACTCCTCGGTTCATTCTTGTACGCTCAGTGACAAATTATTCCGCTCTTTTGTCATGCGCAAGCGTGGTCATGCCCAGTGGCCGACGAAATCCACTTCGAATGCTATAGTTTCTCAAGCAGCATAAGTTTTCTGTCGAGAATGTATGAAGCGGTTGCACGATGCATCGATCAGCACTTGAGATCGCCAAACACCCTGCACATGACTTGATTGATCCGGAGTGGGTCGGGTGGTCTGACGACCAGTTGTTGGATCTGCCGATGGGCCGGCTCAATGTGGAAATTAAAGGCGGCTTTCTGGAAGGCCCAATTGCTGAATTGGACCGTGAGTTGGAATCGCGGCACTTGCGATTCCGTCCGCACTATTGGCTGTCGAATGAGTGGTTCACGCCGGATGGTATCCCGGGCATTGCGATTCCGTTCTATCTGGCGCATCCCCGGCTGGCCAAGCTGGAGTTGACGCAGATGCTGGAAGTGGAAGGCGGGACGCCTGATTGGTGTCTGCGGATTCTACGGCACGAAGCCGGACACGCGATTGAAAATGCGTATCGCATCCGCCGCCGCCGCACGCGGCAAGCCATCTTCGGCAAATCGTCCCAGGCCTATCCCAAGTATTATAGCCCCAGACCCTACAGCCGGAGTTTTGTCCGGCATCTCGATGTGTGGTACGCCCAGAGTCATCCGGACGAAGACTTCGCCGAGACGTTTGCTGTCTGGCTGACGCCGGATTCCACCTGGCATGACCGGTATCGCGGGTGGCCGGTGCTGAAGAAGCTGAAATATGTCGATGCATTGATGCAAGAGTTGGCCGAGGTCGAGCCGACCGTCGTGACCACTGAAGAGATCGATCCGCTCCCCAGCCTCAAGAAGACGCTACGTGAACATTATGAGCAAAAGCGCGCGCACTATGGCGTGGAACATTCCCTCCTCTACGACCCCGACCTCAAACGGCTGTTTTCGGATGGGTCGGCGCAACAGGGCAAACCAAGCGCCGCGACCTTTCTCAACCGGTTTCGACGGGAAGTGCGCCGGAAGGTTGCCAGTTGGACCGGAGAGTACCAGTACACCATCGATCAGGTGTTGGAGGACATGATCCAACGGTGCCGCCAATTGGATCTTCGCTTGTCGGTGGCAGAAGAGCAGGCCAAGCTGGACTTCACCATTCTGCTGACGGTGCATACGATGAATTATTTGCGTAGCGGCCGGCATCGGGTGGCCCTATGAGGCGCCTGCGTATCCTCGTGCTGATGCATGAAGATCTGGTGCCGCCGGACGAGCTGAACGGCCACGATCTGAGCAAGGTCGGATGGAAGACCGAATACGATGTCGTGTCGACGCTCAGGAAATTGGGCCACGAGGTGCACCCGCTCGGAGTGAAGAGCGATTTAGGGGTGATCAGGACGGCGATCGAAGCATGGCGTCCGCACATCGCTTTCAATCTGCTGGAAGAATTCGACGGGATATCGGTGTATGACCAGAATGTCGTGTCATACCTCGAGTTGCTGCATATGCCCTATACCGGCTGCAATCCGCGCGGGCTCATGTTGGCGCGCGACAAAGCGCTGACGAAAAAGGTTCTTTCCTATCACCGGATTCCCTATCCCGACTTCATGGTCGTGCCGCAAGGCCGGAGCGCCAAGCGACCCAAAGATCTAACGTTCCCTCTCATCGTCAAGTCCATCAGCGAGGAAGCGTCGTTAGGCATCTCTCAAGCGTCGATTGTGGAAGATGATGAGAAACTCAAAGAGCGGGTGGCCTTCATCCATCAAAGCGTCGGGACCGGTGCTCTGGTGGAACGGTATATCGAGGGGCGAGAGTTCTATGTCGGGATTATGGGCAATGGTCACATTCAGGTGTTGCCCGTGTGGGAACTGGTCATGGACAAACTCCCTGAGGATGCCAGGCGCATTGCCACTCAGCGGGTGAAGTGGAGCCGGAAGTATCAAGATAAGTACGGCATCACATCGGAGGAAGCCAGAAATCTTCCGGCCGGCAAGGCCGAGGAGATCCAACACATGGCCAAGCGGGTCTATCGAGCGCTCGGTCTCAGCGGATATGCGCGAATCGATGTTCGGATGGATGCGGAGGGGAAAGTCTATGTGCTGGAGGCCAATCCCAATCCGCAAATCGCGCATGAGGAGGACTTTGCCGATTCCGCCGAGAAAGCCGACTATAGCTACAAAGATCTGCTCCAGGAACTGCTGAATGTCGGCTTGCGCTGGCAGCCGGCCAAAGCCGCTTAGCCTCCCGCAAGCAATCCTCTCTAGATCTTGAGATAGAAATCAGCCGGCACTTGGGCCGAATGGCGCTTGCTGCCAGTTGGGCTACTGGCATGCCCAGGGAGAGCGTCGGCAGCGTGTCTACGGTCCCCAACGGAAGCCGAACATCAGACTGATACTGGTTCGGTCTTTCTCCGGCAGGGACGGCTGGAGATTGATGTCATGGAGATTCACCATCAGCGTTGAGGACAACGCGATGTTGTGAATAACTTGATACTCCAAAGAGAGGCCGATGGGAATGTACCAACTGGTGTCGTTTCGATTGATTTGCGAAGGCCCGGTGCCGCGGTCCAGGTCGGCATGGATAAGTCCGATGCCAGTGAAGGGGACCAGGTTGAACCCGTTATTCAGCCGGAGGTGGTATTTCCCGACTCCCGCAAACGCAATCTGAAAGAGATTGCCCGTGGGACTGAGCTGCATCATCGGTCCGAAGGAAAAGTTCCGATCGGCGTAATAGTCGACATTGAACCCGAGGGCGAAGACGGTTCCATTGACCGTGCCGGTCGTCAGTCCGAGGTCTGAGCCGAATCCCCAGCGGTTCTCATCGGCACGGACTGGCCCGGGGAAGAGACTGCTCCATATCAGAATGACCAGTGCGAATGCTCCGATAAAGTGGAGCGGACGGGTGCTCGGTGTGAAGACATCTTGTGAACGCATGTCGGGAATCTAGCATAGCGTTTTGACTCGAACAAGGCGCTTGAGAGTCGAGTCGCAGGTGCAGTACCCTGCAAGGCGCTCATCGACCTGCGGAGTGGAGATCCGTTACCATGACACCGAAAGATGCTGCTGCCGGCCTATACGCGGCCCTTCCGAAACCTATCTCGGTCGATCAGATCCAGGAATACGGGATCGAGGTCACCGAGTCTCAGGCCCGCCATCTCGCGAGGGAAATCCTGTCGCTGAATCTGTATTGGATTCTTGCGGCGGTCGATGCCCATATTCTGCAGAAGTACCGGGCGCTGATCGGCGGGCTCTTGCTCGAATCGGTCACCGCTCAATGGTCGTCGGATACATTCGGCCTGGAGCGCTGGGACGGATATCGGCAGGAGCTCGACGAGCGGCGGGAGCATTATGCGCGGCTGATGGACGACCGGTTGAACCCGATGGGGCTCAGCGCGGAAGCCGCCACGCTGTTGGAAGACCAGGGCGTGGTGTCGTCCGACGACCGGCAGAAGCTGCTGGTGCTCTTGATCGACTACGCACCGGTCGATCAGTACGCGGAACTCCTCGACGACGTCCGGTAGGTTCCTGCCGACGAGTGCCGTCTCTCTACAAATATCGGTGAGACACCACCTTCCCGTTCTTGTCGAGTTCGTACAGGAGCGGAGCGCCGGTGGGGATGTTGAGTTCCAGCACTTGTTCCTTCGTAAGCTGTTCCAATTCCATGACCAATGCGCGCAGGCTGTTGCCATGGGCGGCGATCAGAATCGTTTCGTCCTTCAGGACGTAGGGCTTGATCTTGCTTTCATAGTAGGGAAGCACCCGCTCGGCCGTATCCTTCAAGCTCTCTCCCCCCGGCGGACGCACATCAAAACTCCGACGCCAAATTTTGACCTGGTCGTCGCCATACTTCTTCGCCGTCTCGGCCTTGTTCAGCCCCTGTAGCTCTCCGTACATCCGCTCGTTCAGCGCTTTATCTTTCTCGATCGGGATATTCGTTTGCCCGATGCCCTCAAGCGCCAGACGCAAGGTTTCATTTGCGCGGGCCAGTACAGAAGTAAACGCCCGGTTGAAAGAGAAGCCGCGCAGCTTATCGCCGGCATTCTTGGCTTCTTGGATGCCGCGCGGGGAGAGCGGGACATCGACCCAGCCGGTGAACCGGTTCTCCAGATTCCATTGCGATTCACCGTGACGCAGCAAGACCAAGCGAGCCATAGTCGTCTCCTTTTCTCGGGAAGCCAAGTACCTGTCAGCAAGAATACTGGATCGGGCGATCAAGTCAAGCCGTTGCTTTCATCCGGAACCGGCAGTACCATGCCGCTCTATTCGCTCCACGCAGGAACAGACGATCCATGACGGTCCCGCCGGCATCTGATATGAATTGGTCCGCGCTTGAAGCCTGGTGGTGCGGAATGGGCGCGCGGCTCGCCGTGTTGGACCGGGCGCAGGCCTTCTTCACCGCCGTTCAGGCGGGCAATCATTTCGACCGCATTGCCCAGGTCGGCGCGCAGGCCGATTATGTGCTGTTCGTGCTCATGCGCTACTGGGTGCCGACCGTGCTGCCTCCGCCAGGTCGCGAGCGGCTGACGAAGAGCGATCCGGACTACTGGCTTGAATCGGAACACATTCTCAAGGCGGCCGCCGTTCGCTTGCGGGAACTGAAGCCGCTGATCGAATTGCTGACCGCCCCTGGTCCCTTATCCGAATCCTCCCAGGGCAAGGGCCTCAGCGCGTCGCCGGTCACAGAGCTTGAACTGGCGAACATCGTCGAAGGGATTGCCGAAGCCGCAGGGACCTACGGCGGTCCGGATTACACGTCGATTGTCAAAGCCTTTGATCCCGTGCCGCTCCGCCAGACCCAGCCGTTCAAGCACAACAAGAAACATAGTGCCGAACTGTGGGTGGTCTTTCTGCTGCGTGAGCACTTCCGCAGTCTCGGGCTGGGAAAAGACCGCTACTGGCCGCTGGTCGCCCCGCTCTGTGCCGCCGCCGGTATTCTGAATCCCAACGGCCAGCCCTATCCGCCGGACGAACTCAAGTCCTGGTGGCAGAAGAACTGGCCGCGCACGTATACCCAACTTGAACAGCGACAGGAAGCGACCGATGCGGGCGGGGCCGCGTACGAACAGGACTTTCAATGGTTCCAGGCCTGGATGGGCTGGCAACAAGGAAGAGGTTGACGGAATTTCTCAGACCGTTGCTCGGAGGAACTAGGTAGAGACAGTCGAAACAGGCTTCGCCGGACGTGTCGGGATCTTGTCTCCGTCCAGCTGTCCTTCCTCAAGCATTTTGGCCACGCCGGCCAGCGCAATCACATAGAGCACGATTCCCACGTAGATAACATACGGCTGGACCCCGCCGGCGTCCTGCAAGGCGGCCTCCTGCGCCGCGGGGTTGAGCTTTCCCGCTTTCTTGATCTCTGCGATCTCTTCCTTGCAGTGCCAGTAGTACAGGTAGTTGGCCGTGGCGCCGGCCATGACGCTCCACACGAGGCCGACGGTCATGTCGCCGGTGACATAGGTCGAGGCCATGGGGCCGATGGCGTACACAAAGGCGTGCAGATACATCTTCCGGTAGAGAAACCAGAGAAACGAAATGTACAGGAAGGCCGGCCAGTTCCAACTGAGGGCGAATCTGGGCTGCCCGTCGGAGGAAAACTTCTTGAACTGTTCGAGATAATAATCGGCCTTCGGGCCGACGAACTGCCGCCAGAGATCCTGATCGGTTGCGAGGGGCGTGTAGGGTGTTGCTTCGGGTGGCGCACCAGCAGTCGTACTCCCAGCCGAGTCGGCAGACGAGGTGAGGGCGAGGGCCATTCCACATTGCGCGCAGAAGTTGGCGTCTTCAGAGTTCTGTTGGCGACAGTGCTGACAGGGTTTCATGGACACGCAGCTTATCATACTCGGACATCCGGGCTGAGGCCTTATTGTGCGGAGCCGGATAGGTCACGGTCTGATACCGTGGAGGAAGTGAGCAATTAGATGCCCGCGTCTAAACACCCTGAAGGACGGGGCTGAAATCCTCCCGAGGGGCCGTCGCCGTTATTGATTTCGACTCAACCCTATGCTAGCTTTCCCCTTCTTTCTTGAGGGGATACGTCTGCCATGCCGACAGAGGAACTTAAAGATTACGCAGCCAAGTATTTGATGCAAACCTATGCGCGTCAGCCGATTTCAATCGTGCGGGGGCGTGGAGCCAAGGTCTACGACATGGAAGGCCGGGAGTACATCGACTTTGTCGGTGGCATCGCGGTCAATATTTTGGGGCATGGCCATCCGGATCTGGTACAGGCGATCCAGCGCCAGGCGGCCCAGCTGATCCATGTGTCGAACCTCTACTACACGGAGCCGCAGGTCAGACTCGCGCAAATGCTGGTCGATCATTCGTGCGCCGACCGGGTCTTTTTCTGCAACAGCGGCGCGGAGGCGAATGAAGCGGCGATTAAGCTGGCGCGGCGCTACGGGCATGAGAAGCACGGCGCGAACCGGTTCGAGATCATCACGATGAAGAATTCCTTCCACGGCCGCACGATGGCGACGCTGACGGCGACCGGCCAGGAGAAGGTGCAGAAAGGCTTTGAGCCGCTCGTTCCGGGGTTTGTCTATGCGCCGTTCAACGATTTTGCGGCGATTGAATCGCTCGTCACGGAGAAGACCACGGCGATCATGTTGGAGCCGATTCAGGGTGAGGGGGGCGTGCATGTCGCCGATCAAGCCTATCTGAAGAATCTGCGGGAGCTGTGCACGCAGAAGGATATCCTCCTGATTTTCGACGAAGTCCAGACCGGAATGGGGCGGACCGGGACGTTGTTTGCCTATGAGCAACTGGGCGTGGAGCCCGACATCATGACCCTGGCCAAGGGGCTCGGCGGCGGGATGCCGATCGGCGCCTGTTTGGCCAAAGAGGCGGTCGCTGCAGTCTTCACGGCCGGGTCGCATGCCTCGACATTCGGCGGCAATCCGTTGGCCTGCGCTGCGGGGCTCGCGGTCTGTCGGATCTTGATCGAAGGGCGTGTGCTTGAACAGGCCCGGCGCATGGGGGATTATCTGGCTAAAGGGCTGGCCGACTTCAAAGACCGCCATCGCGCGGTGCGGGACGTTCGAGGATTGGGGTTGTTACAGGGCCTGGAAGTGGAGATTGATGCGAAAGCCGTCGTGGCGGACTGTTTGAGCCGCGGCGTGCTGGTGAATGCCACCAGTGAACGGGTGCTGCGGTTTGTGCCGCCGCTCATCATTTCCCAGGCGGAAATCGATCGCGTCCTGGAGACGTTATCGTCCATCTTCAATCAACGGACGATGGCGGAAAAGGATCAGCCGCACTGATATGACAACTTCACGCAAGTCGAAGAAGCGGGCCGCCTCATTTGCCAAGGACTTGCTGGATGTGGCGACGATGCCGCGTCCCCAAATCGATGCCTTGTTGCGGCTGGCGACGGCGCTAAAGACGAAGTTGCGACGGGGCACTGCCCATTCGTTGTTGGCGGGGAAGACGCTCGGGCTGCTCTTTCAGAAGCCGTCGACCAGGACTCGCGTGTCGTTCGAGGCCGGCATGAATCAGTTGGGCGGCCATGCGATGGTCCTGCCCATGGCGGATATTCAACTTTCACGGGGCGAGAGTGTGCCGGATACCGCTCGTGTGCTGTCACGGTACCTCGACGGAATCGTGATCCGCACCTACGACCACGGCATTGTCCAGGAGTGGGCGGAAGAAGCCGCCATGCCGGTGATTAACGGATTGACCGATCTGAGCCATCCCTGCCAGGCGCTGTCTGACTTGATGACCATCAAGGAAAAGAAGGGGCGTCTCAAGGGACTGAAGCTCGCCTATGTCGGTGACGGGAACAATGTGGCGAATTCGTTGATTGAGGCAGCCGCCAAGGTGGGAATGCACATCGCGTTGGGGTGTCCCATCGGCTATCAACCGGATCAGCATGTGGTGGATCGGGCACGGCAGGAAGCGGCGCGCTATGGATCGGACATTGAGGTGGGGGTCGATCCGCAAATCGCCGTAAAAGATGCTGATGTGCTGTACACCGATGTCTGGATCAGCATGGGGCGCGAACGGGAACAAGCCCGGCGTTTGCGGACGCTGGCGCCCTATCAGTTGAATGGGCGGTTGCTACAGAAAGCGAAACCCGATGCCATTGTCATGCATTGCCTGCCGGCGCATCGCGGCGAAGAAATCACGGCCGAAGTGCTCGATGGGCCACAGTCCGTCATTATCGATCAAGCGGAAAATCGGCTGCATATGCAGAAAGCGATCTTGGTTCAGTTGCTGACTCAGAAGAAAGGCAGGGCATAAGCACTCATCATGAAACAGACATCGATCAAGAAAATTGTCCTCGCGTATTCCGGCGGGCTTGATACCTCAGTCATCTTGAAGTGGTTGCAGGAAACTTATCAGGCGGAAGTGATTGCGTTTTGTGCGGATCTCGGCCAGGGCGAAGACCTGCAGGCGATCAAGGCGAAAGCCAAGAAGCTGGGTGTGAAGAAGGTCTATGTCGAGGACCTGCGCGAGACCTTCGTGAAGGACTACGTGTTTCCGATGTTGCGTGGGAACGCAATGTACGAAGGTTGCTATCTCCTGGGTACATCGATTGCGCGGCCGCTCATCGCCCGCCGCCAGGCCGAAATCGCGTTGCAGGAGGGGGCCGAGGCGGTGTCGCATGGCGCGACCGGGAAGGGCAACGATCAGGTCCGGTTCGAGCTGACCTATATGGCGCTGGCTCCAGGGCTGAAGATCATTGCGCCCTGGCGCGAGTGGACCCTGCGATCACGGCGCGAATGTATCGAGTATGCCGACAAGCACGGCATTCCCGTGACGGCGACGAAAGCCAAGCCCTACAGTATGGACCTCAATCTTTTTCATGTGAGTTACGAGGGCGGCATCCTTGAAGATCCCTGGAAGTCTCCGCCGGATGAAATTTTCCAGATGACGGTGTCTCCTGAAAAGGCGCCCAACAAGCCGCTGGAAGTCGAAATCGAGTATGAGCTGGGAAACCCGGTCGCCGTTGACGGCAAAAAGATGAGCCCGGCAAAGCTGCTCGCGCACCTCAACAAGCTGGGCGGGGCCCATGGGATAGGCCGGGTCGATCTGGTCGAAAACCGCTATGTCGGGATGAAGTCCCGTGGTGTGTACGAAACGCCGGGCGGGACGATTCTGCACGTCGCGCATCGTGGACTCGAATCGCTCACGATGGATCGGGAGGTGCTGCACTTCCGTGACAGCCTGATTCCGCGGTTTGCCGATCTGATTTACAACGGATACTGGTTCAGCCCGGAACGGGAAATGATGCAAGTAGCGATCGACGAAGCGCAAAGAGATGTTTCCGGGACGGCCCGCGTGAAGCTCTATAAGGGGAGTTGCACTCTCGCCGGCCGGAAGTCGAAGAATTCCCTCTACCGGCTGGATATTGCGACGTTTGAAGAAGACGATGTGTACAACCAGAAAGATGCCGAGGGTTTCATCCGGTTGAACGCGCTGCGGTTGAAGATCCGGGCACAGAGGCGGAAAGCGAAGTCCTAATGGCCAGTCGGAGATCCGGCAAAGCAGGGGCAGGCAAGCCGAGCAAAGCATGGGCGGGACGGTTTCGCGAGCCCACCGATCGGTTGGTCGAAGCCTTCACCCGTTCCATTGCGGTGGATAAGCGGTTGTACGCGCACGATATCCGCGGCAGCATCGCCCATTGCCAGACGCTGGCCAAGGCCGGTGTGCTCAGTCGTCGCGAGACCGCGACAATCGTCCGTGGTCTGCAATTGGTTCAGCACGAACTGGAGCGGGAACGGTTCACGTTTCTGCCGGAAGACGAAGATATTCACATGGCGATCGAGCGCCGATTGACCGAGTTGATCGGTCCGGTCGGCGGCAAATTGCATACGGGCCGCAGCCGGAACGATCAGGTGGCGCTCGATGTGCGGCTCTATGTGCGTGATCAGCTCACGGTTCTGATCGGACGGCTGACGGAATTCCAACGGGTATTGGTGACGCAGGCAACGGAACATCTTGATGTCCCGATGCCGGGCTACACGCACTTGCAGCGCGCGCAACCCGTGTTGTTGGCCCATCATCTGCTGGCGTACGTGGAAATGTTTCTGCGCGATAAGGCGCGTCTCGCGGATGCACGGACGCGGGTCAACGTGATGCCGCTGGGTTCCGGGGCGCTGGCGGGATCGAATTATCCGGTGGATCGCCTCTATACGGCGGCGCTATTAGACTTCCCTGCGGTGACGCAAAATAGCCTCGACGCGGTGTCCGACCGCGACTTCATGATTGAAGTGGCATCCGCGTTAGCGATCGTCATGATGCACTTATCGCGCATGAGCGAAGAACTCATTCTCTGGGCCACGCAGGAATTTCATTTTGTCGATCTGCCGGACGGATTCTGCACCGGCAGCAGCATGATGCCCCAGAAAAAGAATCCCGATGTGCCAGAGTTGGTGCGCGGGAAGACCGGCCGCGTCTACGGTCATCTCATCGGATTGATGACGACGTTGAAGGCCTTGCCGCTCAGTTACAACCGCGATTTGCAGGAAGATAAACCGGCGCTGTTCGACGCGCTCGACACCACGCAAGACTGCGTCGAAGTCATGACGGAGTTGATGCGCCGGCTCAACGTGGACCGGGCCGCGCTGACCCGCGCCCTCACGGGCGGCGGGATGTTGGCAACGGAGCTGGCTGACTATTTGGTGATCAAGGGTGTACCATTTCGGGAAGCGCACGCGATCACCGGTCGGGTCGTCCGGTGGGCCTTGGATGCCGGGCGCGAACTCTCCGAACTCACCGTCAAAGAGCTCTGCGTGTTTTCGCCTCGCTTCGAGAAATCCGTGCTGGATCGGCTTACGGTGCAGGGGGCCATCGACCGGAAGGCGCAGATTGGTGGAACTGCCAGGTTGCAAGTGGTTCGCCGCCTGAAGGAATTGGCGAAGTTGTTGGCATGATACAAACGAGTGACATGTTTCTTGCCGGTGTGAGCCTGACCGTATTGACTGTTGTAACGGGTTGCGGCGTCGTGGGTGCTCCCATTGCTCCGGAAAACGTGGGCGTCAATCCGACGATTGCCAGACAGAAGATGGAGTTGAAAAAACTAGGAGAGACTCAAGAGGCAGTTAATCCAGCAGCATCTTCGGATCAGGTCGCCCCGGGCGAGATCAAAGGGCAGGATGAAGAGTTGCCGCCCTTGCGGCCGGTTGGAACGAGATAGTGTGGGCAGAGAGTTTTGGCGAGTGGACTCAACTTACTGAACGAGGATTGTGACGATGCATGATTTCGAATATCGCCAGGGCGAATTATATTGCGAGCAGGTGCCGATCAGCCGAATTGCCAAAGAGGTCGGTACGCCGTGTTATGTGTATAGCCACTCGACGCTCATCCGGCATTTCAGGGCGTACGATCACGCGTTCAAGAACATCCCTCACGTCGTCGCCTTCGCTATGAAATCGAACTCGAATTTGGCCATCCTCAGTCTGATGGCCAAGGAGGGCAGCGGCGTCGATATCGTCTCGGGCGGCGAGTTGTTTCGCGCCCTCAAGGCCGGCGTTCCTCCTTCCAAAATCGTGTTTGCCGGGGTCGGAAAAACCGCCGACGAAATCCGGGATGCCCTGAAGGCCGATATTCTGATGTTCAATATCGAGTCATCGGCTGAACTGCAGGCGATTCAAGAGGTCGCGGCGTCCGTCGGCAAGAAAGCCCGCATCGCGTTGCGGATCAATCCGGATGTCGATCCCAAAACGCATCCCTATATTTCAACGGGGATGAAGAAGAGCAAGTTCGGAATTGCCGCAGACCGCGCGCTGCAAGAATACAAGATGGCCGCCTCACTGAGCCATATCGACGTGGTGGGCGTTCATGCCCATATCGGGTCCCAACTCACGGAGGTGACCCCGTTCGTTGATTCGTTAAAGAAGGTCGTCGCGCTCATCGGAACGCTGAAAGCACAGGGAATCAACATCCGGTATCTGAACATCGGTGGCGGGTTAGGGATTACCTATTCCGAGGAAAAACCTCCGCTGCCGCAAGATTTGGCGGATGCGATTTCACCGATCATTTCCGATCTCGGTCTTACCTTAGTGATGGAGCCGGGGCGTGTCATCGTCGGCAACGCCGGCATCCTGGTGACCAAAGCGTTGTACTTGAAAGAAGGGGAGGCGAAGAGCTTCGTCATCGTCGATGCCGCAATGAACGATCTCATTCGCCCCAGCCTTTATGGCGCCTATCATGAAATCAAGCCGGTCAATGAAGAGGCCGGGCATCGCGCCAAGCAGCAGGTGGATATCGTCGGTCCGGTCTGCGAATCGGGAGATTTTCTTGCCAAGGATCGCTTGTTGGCCGCCGTGAAGCCGGGCGAATTAATGGCGGTGATGAGTGCGGGGGCCTACGGGTTCGTCATGGCTTCGAATTACAATTCCCGGCCCCGCGTCCCTGAAGTACTGGTCAAGGGCGGAGACATTCATGTCATCCGTGAGCGTGAAACCTACGAGGATCTGGTCAAGGGCGAGATGATCCCGGCGTTCTTGAAGTAATACGCGGCGTGGGCGGCCTGTAGATTCTCCCGTACCTTGAGAAGGAGCCATTATGTTTACCGGTTCTCATGTCGCGATCGTGACACCCTTTCGAAAGGGTAAAGTCGACGAGCGGGCGTTGGGTGATCTGATCGAGTGGCAGATCGCGAAGGGCACGAACGGCATCGTCCCTTGTGGTACTACCGGAGAGTCCGCCACGCTGTCACACGAGGAGCATAACCGTGTGATTGAGCTGACGGTGGAGGTGGCCCGTCGTCGAGTCCCCGTCACGGCAGGGACCGGATCCAATTGTACTGAGGAGGCCATCTCGCTGACGAAGCATGCCAAGGAAGCCGGGGCCGATGCCGCGCTGCTCATTACGCCGTACTACAACAAGCCGACGCAGGAAGGCTTGTATCGTCACTATAAGGCGATCGCCGAGGCGGTCGATTTGCCGCTGGTGCTGTACAACATTCCCGGGCGAACCGGGGTGAATATGCTTCCGGCGACGATTGCTCGATTGGCCGTGATCCAGAACATTGTCGGGGTGAAAGAGGGGAGCGGGGTGATTCAGCAGGCCTCGGACATTGTGCAGACATGCGGTAACCGCCTTGCGGTGCTTGCCGGAGACGATGCAATGACGCTGCCGATGATGGCGGTCGGCGGGCAAGGCGTGATTACCGTCACCGCCAATATCGCTCCCACCGAAATGGCGAATATGGTCAAGGCGTTTGCGGCCGGGAACATTGAGGAGGCCCGACGCATCCACTTCCAGTTGTCCCCTTTGTTTGCCGCGTTGTTCTACGAAACGAATCCGATCCCCGTGAAAGAGGCGCTGGGCATGATGGGGAAGATTGACCCTGAACTTCGTTTGCCGCTTTGCCCGATGGGGAAAGAGTATCGCGACAAGCTGGTGCAGGTGATGAAAGAGGCTCGCTTTATTTAGCGTTCCAGTAGAAAGATGAGACGCGGTCATGATTAAAGTTGTGGTGGCTGGTGCGGCGGGACGGATGGGTTGCCGATTGGTGGCGCTGGTGCGTGATTCGACGGCGCTGACATTGGCCGGGGCTATCGAGGGGAGTGGGCATCATGCCATCGGCGATGATGCCGGCGAGACTTCCGGGACCGGGCGCGCCGGGGTGGCCATCACCAGTGACCTGGCCGCGTTGATGGACCGTGGTGAAGTCGTGATCGATTTTTCCGCTCCCGAAGCGACGCTCGAGCATTTCCGCATTGTCGCCCAACATCGGCGGGCCATGGTCATCGGCACGACGGGGCTCAATCCGTCTCAACTTGAAGAGATCAAGGGGCTTGCGAGACACGTTCCCTGCGTGTTGTCACCCAATATGAGCGTGGGAGTCAATTTGATCTATAAAGTCATCGGGGAAATGGCGAAAACATTGGGCGACGACTACGACATTGAAGTGATTGAGGCCCACCACCGTCTCAAGAAAGACGCGCCGAGCGGTACCGCATTGAAAATTGCGGAAGTGCTCGCGCGCGCCGTCAATCGCGACCTGGACCAAGTCGGCGTCTATTCCAGAAAAGGCCTGATCGGGGAACGAACGAAACAGGAAATCGGTATTCAGACCATCCGGGCCGGCGATATTGTGGGAGATCACACCATTCTCTTCGGCGGAATGGGTGAGCGCATCGAGGTGACGCACCGTGCCAGTAGCCGCGACACCTTTGCGCGTGGCGCGTTGCGCGCGGCTCGATGGGTGGTACGCCAGCCCCCGGGCCTCTATGACATGATGGATGTGTTAGGTCTGAAGTGACTCAGTTCTGAGCCATGCCGGTCACGGTTCCCTTGCATTGCCCTGCCAACTTCATCGCGCTTTCTTATTCGCCCCGCGCTGCCTGATCCGGATGGATGGTGCGGCCGATCCGTTACTTCGCAGCGGGAGAGAGCCGTAACCAAGACCGACAATTTGTGTCAGATAAGCCGGAACTAGTTCGACGAAGGGGAAGATTGCGGAACACTCTGTCCGCAGGCATTGCACGCAACGACAAGTTGGTCGCGTGTGTAACTGATCATGCGATAGCAGGAGGGACAGCACAGGACGGCAGTCCGGGGAACGGCAGCCAACTTAATCACCGCGGGTTTCATCGACGAGACGTATCCCCGTCCTGAATCGCGGACCCGGTTGACGCGCCGATCGGTTCTTTCGCGCGAGTCTGGATCGTCGCCGAAAGCCTGGCATAGAGCAGTTGAGCGGCCTCCGTCCATTTCGGATTCGAAGGGGCGCCAACAAAAGCTGCCTCGGCAGCTTTCTGCTCATCGTACGTAAGTGGTTTTGGTTCTGCCATAGACGGTCAATGTCTTGCCGTGATGGGCCGTGGTTCTTGGTCCGCTGCTTTTCTCCGACCACAGTTTAAGCACGCAAACACTGTGATCGCAAGTCCTGCGTCCAAATCCACCGCCCGCTCTGGCAACATTGAACCGCGGCATTTATCGCATGTCTTCATAAACAAACTCTAACACTTACAGAAATGGATGCATATCCTTCTGAAGTACTGGATGGTAAGGGCAAGAGTCCTTTTTGACCAACGATATACTAGGCCATTTGGCCATTTCTGCACAATGAGACAACCCGCATTGCAGAAGGCTCAGCCTTGACAGCTCTAGGACGCTTCCATAGGATTGTGGTCGGTTTGGCAGGAACACACTATGTATAGATTATTTCTGATAATCGGATTGCTGGTCATCTTATTTGTGCTTGTGAAAAGCATTTATCGGAATTCCAAACAGGCCGGTAGACCGGCACGACCACCATTAGATGGAGATCAGATGGTCCAAGATCCGGTCTGCGGGGTGTTTGTGCCTATAAAAACTGCAATTGTCCAGCAGGTCGGAGGCGTCTCCAATTGCTTTTGCAGTCAGGAATGCGCGGAGAAGTTTCAGAAGCAGCGAACGAGTTAGCAGCCTGAGTAGCTGTAGTCCGACAACTTTTCTTCCTTGTCGAACTTCAGCAGAATCTGACACTGGTTCGGTGAGAAGTTAAACAGAGGAGGACCGGATTTTCCGCCGGCGATGCGGTAGTACGTCCATGTTTCGCCGCCGAAAAAGCGAGATGCTTTCCCGTCCGGGGTGCCCCAGTTTTTTTCAAACCAGGCTTTATCTTTCCCCTGGAGTTCTGCCGGTTTGAGCGAGGCTTCAAGGTAGGGATTACTGGAGCTACAGGCGGTCAGAGCCAAGCAGCTGATCAAAAGCATAACAGAGAGACGCATGAGTGAGTTCCTCCTCGGATGCGACACACAACGTACGATGCGTGGCTTGGTTGACGTGCAAATTCTAACCCCCGACCGGATAGCTGTCAAACCACGGCGTCGCGTTGCGTCGTGCATGAGTTCCCCCTAAAATGGACGACACAGAATATGCGCAAACGTCATCTCGGTAATGAAAGGATGTTCTTATGAAATTCTATCTCGATACGGCGAACGTGAAAGAAATTCAAGAAGCGGCCAGTCTTGGGTTGCTCGATGGGGTGACAACCAATCCCTCGCTTGTAGCCAAAGAGGGCCGTAGTTTCAAGGAAATGCTCGTCGAAATCTGCAACATCGTCGACGGGCCCATCAGTGCGGAAGTCGTCAGTGTCGAAGCGGATGCCATGGTCAAAGAAGGAAAAGAGCTGGCCAAGATCCACAAGAATATTGTGGTCAAGGTCCCGCTTATTGCGGAAGGGTTGAAGGCGACCAAACGGATGGCCGCTGAAGGTATCAAGGTGAACGTCACCCTGTGTTTCTCGCCCACCCAAGCGCTGCTTGCGGCGAAAGCCGGGGCCTGGTGTGTGTCGCCCTTCATCGGGCGTCTCGACGATATCAGTTCCAATGGCATGGAGCTCATCCGCCAAATCCTCACCATCTACAAGAATTACGACTACAAGACCTTCGTCTTAGTGGCCAGCGTCCGCCATCCGCAGCATGTCGTCGAAGCTGCTTTGGCCGGCGGCCATATCTGCACGATGCCGTTTTCAATTTTCCAGCAAATGGTCAAGCATCCATTGACGGACATCGGCCTCAAGAAATTTTTGGCCGATTGGGATGCCCAGGCGAAAAAATAAGGCTCGTGGTTACTTGGCGGGATGGGGTGTGCCGAGTTCGCGCCGTGCCTGCGCAAAGACTGAATGGAACATGGGGCGGGTCAGCTTTCCGGTAAACGTATTCTGCTGACTGGGATGATAAGAGCCGAGCAAGAGGTCTCCCCACGGAAGTCGATACGCAACGCCATGTCCAAACTTAGGCGTCGGTGACGGGATGGTGTGACCATCGGCTCTGTGCATCTTCAGATAGTGATCGAAGGCAATCTTCCCGAGCGTGATGACAATGCGTTTTCGTTTGAGGAGACGCATTTCATCACGCAAGAATCGGCCGCACTGTGCAAATTCATCGGGCGACGGCTTGTTCCCGGGAGGCGCACAGCGGACGGTCGCGCCGATATAGCAGTTCGTGAGGGCCAACCCGTCGCCGCGATGCGTCGATGAGGCTTGGTTGGCGAATCCGAAGTGATGCATGGCTTCGTAGAGCCAGTCCCCGCTGCGATCGCCCGTAAAGACCCGACCGGTTCGATTTCCGCCATGAGCCGCCGGTGCAAGCCCGAGCACGTAGAGTTCCGCCTCCGGGTCGCCGAATCCAGGGATCGGCTTTCCCCAGTACGTCCATTCCAGATACTGTCGGCGTTTGGTTTGGGCCACAGTCTCCCGGTAGGTCACCAGGCGTGTGCAGGCCGTGCAATCGGTGATCGCGTGATTCAGGACGGTAAGTGAGTGCATGGCCGGATCACTGTATCATGAACGAGAAGTCATTCGTGCTTGCCGGGGTTTGGGCTTGCTGTTAGCATGACCACGACCAACATTCATTAGTCTAAGAATAACAGAGGAGTACCTCGGATGGCAGAGTCTGGTATGCGAATTGGATATTGGGTCCTTGCAGGTCTTCTCAGCTGGGGGGCAAGCCAGGCCTGGGCAGAGCCGGTCCAGGGCCATCCTGAAGGCAAAGATGCGGCAAAGTCAGATTCTGGATTTCGCGATCTCATCCTCCCCGAGCCGCTGGACAATCAACCAGAGCCGGAAGACCGATTGGTCATTCTTCCGGAGATTAAACGGGAAGGAGAACGGTACTTTCTGAGTTCGTTCAAACTCCCCGACAAAATAACATTCGGAGGGGTACCGGTTCCGCTCGATAACTGGCAGGTCAGGGAACGCATTGAATACGAGTTTTATCAGTTTCTCGAAGATCAGGGCGAAAGTATCATCCTGGCGAAACGCACTGGACGGTGCTTCCCCCCAGCCGAAAAGCAGCTGGCCGACGCCGGGCTCCCGGACGATCTGAAGTACATGTTATTGGTCGAGAGCAAGTGTATTGCGGCCGCCTATTCCAAGGCCAAGGCCTCCGGCCCGTGGCAATTCATCCCGTCTACCGGGAAGCGGTATCGCCTCAAGAGCGACTCCGTCCTCGACGAACGCCGCAACCTCGAAATGTCGACCGAGGCCGCGGTCAAGTACCTCAAGTACCTCAAAGATTTCCAGCAGAACGATTGGTTCCTGGCGATGGCCTCCTACAATGCCGGTGAAGAACGGGTGCGCAAGCTTCTCAAGGAGCAGAAGATCACCGACTATTGGAAGATGCATGGTCCGCGCGAAACCATGCGCTATGTGCCGCGGATCATCGCGGCAAAAGAGATCTATTCGCAGCCGGAGAAGTATTTGGGGTTGAGCAAGAAGGATCTCTACGTCCCGTTGGAAACTGAGACCCTCACGGTCAATGTAAAAGAATCGCAGCGGGCTCTGACGTCGATCGCCGAGGAGTACGGGACCTATTTTCTTGAATTGAAGATGCTGAATCCTGAGTTTAAGAAGGATGTCCTCCCGCAGGGCATCTACCAGATCAGGGTTCCACGGCAAACCTGCCCGAGCCGCTGTTTCAAGCAGGCCAAGACCCCGTAGAACCCATGCCTCTCACGTTACCGGCCTCTCCCGCCCGATCCATTCTTCGTCGTGTAATCGGGGCGGGGTTGCGGGCGGCGGATCCCGCCCACGCTCTGTGCCAGCACGTTCATCGAACCGGCCACCGATTGCAGGTGGGGCGCCGCACGTATGATCTGCGATCATTCGATCGAGTGGTCGTGGTCGGGGCGGGAAAAGCCTCCGCGCGAATGGCGCAAGCCCTCGAGCGGGTGTTAGGCTCGTATCTGAACAGCGGGCTCATTGTCGTCAAAACCGGCCATCGTCTGCCCACCAAACGCATCACTGTGATCGAAGCCGGTCATCCGGTTCCTGATCGAGCCGGACTGGAAGCGGCCGAACAACTGCGCGCCCGAGTGGCAGAGGTAGGCGCTCGCGATCTCCTCATTGTGCTGCTCTCTGGCGGGGCATCCAGTTTGATCCCTGCTCCGGTCGAGGGGGTCAGCCTTGCCGATAAACAGACCATCACGCAATTACTCCTGAGAAGCGGTGCGACGATTCAAGAGATCAACGTGGTCAGAAAACACCTCTCGACGATCAAGGGGGGGCGCCTCGCCGAAGCCACTCGCGCAAGGATTGTGACGCTGATCCTCTCGGATGTAATCGGCGATGAATTGACGGCCATCGGCTCCGGTCCGACGGCGCCCGACCCTTCGACCTATCGTGATGCAATCGCGATCATGAAGCGGCGACGAATCTGGACGAAGGCGCCTGCTTCAATCCGCCGACACCTCAAGCGTGGTGATTGCGGCGACGTCAATGAGACGCCGAAGCCGGGTACGGCGCGATTCCGGCGAGTGCAGCATGAGATCATCGGGAATAACGAGATGGCGCTCGTTGCAGCCGCGCAAGCGGCTCAACAGGCGGGTCTGCGAACCGTTCTGTTTTCGACGCCCCTTCTCGGCGAAGCCGCTCAAGCCGGAAAGACATTCGCGTCACTCGCAGAATGCTTGTCTGAGGGGAAGGGAATCGTCCGGCGGCCCTATTGTATTGTGGCCGGCGGGGAAACAACCGTCACAGTCACAGGGCGCGGCAAGGGTGGCCGTGCACAGGAGTTCGCTGCCGCAGCGGCCTGTGCGATCGCCGGTCTTCACAACGTCTGGGTTGCTGCCGTCGGGACCGATGGGACCGACGGTCCGACCGAGGTGGCTGGTGCGGTGGTGGCCGGGGCCACGTTTGGAAAGGCGAAAATAAAAGGGGTGAATCTTCGTCGCGCACTCGCGCGGCACGATACCTATCCAGCCCTTCACGCGCTCAAGAGTCACATTGTCACGGGACCTACCGGCACCAACGTGAACGATCTTTACCTTCTGCTCGCACTCTAGTTAGTATCTGGGCCATGTCATCCCCGCTGATCCTGCCTCTCAAAGCCTGCACCGATCGCCGCTTCGTTGGCGGGAAAGCCGCGGGATTAGCACGCCTGATAGCTGAAGGGTTTCCCGTCCCTCCGGGGCTGTGTCTCACCGTCGAAGCGTACCGCCAATTCTTGCGTGATCAAGGAATGGATCCTGCGGCGATCTGGAGGCAGGTGCAGGATGCCAAAGGAGCCGCTCGCGCAGCACTCCTTGAAGACTGCCGCAGGCGAATTCAGCAAGGCCGCCTCTCTGGCGAGTGCCTGTCAGAACTACAGCGGCATCTCCGGGCAATGCAGCGGCCGGTTGAACAGCTCTGGGCTGTGCGATCTTCTGCCACCAATGAGGACGAGACACACGCCAGCTTTGCGGGGCTGTACCACACAGAGCTGGGAGTCGCCGGAGAGCAGTTGGGGCTCAGTGTGCAGACGGTCTGGGCGTCGCTGTGGGACGAGCCCCTGGCGACCTACTACGAGCGGGTCGGGTGGAGCGATCGCCCGCCGGCCATGGCAGTGGTGATTCAGCCGGTTCTCGAAGCTCGGGCCGCCGGCGTGCTCTATACGATTCATCCTGTCACGGGGCGTGACGATCAGGTCGTGGCGAATGTCGTGCCGGGTCTGGCGGCGGGTCTCGTCGACGGCACGATGACTCCGGATCAGTTCACGTTGCAGTGGGATGTCTCGACTTCACGGGCCTCCGTGCAGGAACGAGTGATTGCGAACAAAGACCGCGCAATGCGGCTGGGGACAGCCGGCATCCTTGATCACGCGCTTGATCCATCCGAGCGCGAGCGACCGTCGGTCACGGACGATGAGCTTGAGGCGTTGGTGCAACTGGGGAAGCGAGTCGAGGCGGCGCTGCATCAGCCCGTCGATATCGAATGGGCCATGGACGGGCAGGGACTTTGGCTCTTGCAGGCCCGCCCGGTCACAGTCGTGACGACACAGCCTTCGCGCCTCGATGATGGCTGCGAATGGTCCCGCACCAATTTCAAAGAGACGATGCCGGATGTGCCCAGCCCGCTCGGGATCTCGTTTCTTGAACAGTTTATGGATCTGTTTCTGATGGGACCTTACCGACGGTTGGGGTGCCAGATCCCTCGCGGGATGGCGTCGGTTCGAATATATCGAGGACGTCCCTATCTCAATGTGAGTCTGATGCATGCGTTGATCGAACAGCTGCGTGGCGACACGTCGACGCTTGCGGAGCATATGGGCGGACAGACGGTGTCCCGGCCTCTCCCGATCAAACAACTCAGTCCCGGGGCCTTGCTACGGGCGGGATTGCTGGTCGCTTGGTGGATCCGCCAGGCCTCTCGTCAGTCGGAGCGCTGGTTTGCCGACATGAAGCGGATGGGGCTGGAGAATCATCGCGAGGCGGTGCAGGCGCTGACGCTGGCCCAAGTCCGTGAACGGATCCAGGCATTGAACGAGGAGTTTCTTCGCCGTGAAATGACGTTCGGCATTGCCGGCGGTGTGACGCAATGCCTGCAGGCGCTGGGGTTTCTGTTGCCGCGATGGCTGGGAGAGGACTGGCGCGGACTGCTCAACGCGGCACTCCAGGGGCAGGCCCAAGCCATCAGCGCGCAGCAGATCGTCAGGCTGGCGGCATTGGTCGAGGTGGCGCGTCGTGACGAATCCGTGCGACGCGTGTTCGAAAGTGCGGAGTGGGACGGGCGGGTCGCGGGTCAGAGGCTCCGCGGGACCCGATTCTACGATCTGTTCGAACAGTACTTGCTCGACTATGGGCATCGGGGGCTGGGGGAGTCCGATATTATGTCCCCGCGATTTGCGGATCAGCCGGAAATCGTGCTGGACGTGCTGCGGCATCAGATCACTGCCCTGACGGCGCAATCGCCGGCTGATATTGCGGCGCGGCAGCGGAGGATACGTGAGCAGGGCTGCGCGGACATTCGCGCCCGGTGCGGCCGGCTTCGTTGGACGGTCTTTTCCTGGTGGTACCGGCGGCTCTGTCGGTTCTATGCGCTACGGGAAGCCAATCGACACCATTTGATGTACTACGCGGGGGCGACGCGCCGGCTGTTATTACGCGCCGGCGCATTGCTGACGGAGCATGCCCAGTTGGATCAGGCGGAGGATGTCTTCTTTATCCGCGTGGAAGAACAATCACCGTTGTTCAGTCTCGAGGCTCGTGATTGGCGGGCCTTGGTGGCGTCGCGCAAGCAGGCGCGTGTACGCGATCTTCAGCTGGTAGCTCCCGATCAGTTGATCGATGGAGCGAAAGAGGTCTCGGCAGAACTCGCGCCGGAGGCAGCAGGGTGGCGGGGGGTGCCGATCAGTGCCGGTGCTGCAAGGGGTCCGGCGCGAATAATCCGAACGGTAGAGGATTGGAAGAGAGTGGTTCCAGGCGACATTCTTGTTAGTCCTGTGATCGACCCAGGGATGGCGCCATTGTTCGGGATTGCCGCGGGACTCGTCGTAGAAATGGGCGGGACGTTGTCGCACGGCGCGATCATCGCGCGTGAATATGGATTGCCGGCGGTGGCCAACATCCCGGGGATCACGACCTCTGTGCGCGATGGGGAGATCATCGAGCTTGATGCGGCCGCTGGTACTGTGCGACGGCCGCTGCCATCTCAGGATCGTTCTCTCGGGTGAGCGTGGTCCCTGATAACGAACGGCTCGCGTGCAGGAGCGTCACAGAGACTGACAACGCTAGGGCCGAATGACATGGGACTTTTCGCTGCTTGACCTTTTTTGACGTATCTCGTACGCTCCAACAATTCTCCAGGCCTTACTGTATCACCCAATAGATTCTCTGTCCGTGAGGATGCCGCGCGTCAGAAGACGGAGAGGATAGCGTAATGGATGTGACCGGCATATTGCTGGGGATTGTCATCGGTCTCGTTCCTGGCGCGCTCGTCGGTTGGTTTCTTGGCGTGGGTCGGCTCTCCCGGCAATTCCAGCAGCACACGGTCGAACTGAGTGCACGAGCTGAACGGGCCGAATCGCTTGAGGCGGAGTTGCGTCGCCAGCTGGAGCAGGATCGCCTGGAAGGGGTGCAGCTTCGGGCAGACCTGGCGACCGCCCAGCAAGCGCGGGCCTCAGCCGAAGTGCGGACCGAAGAAGCGCTGAAGCACGTCGCCGAACAAAAGCAACTCGTCGATCAATCCCGCCAGCAGCTCCTCGAATCGTTCCAAGCGTTGTCGAACGACGCGCTCACTAAAAACAATCAGGCCTTCTTGAATCTGGCTCGCGTGTCGTTCGAAACGCTCCAGGCCAAAGCCGAGGGCGAACTGTCGCAACGGCAACAGGCGATCGACGGACTAGTGAAGCCGCTCCATGATTCATTGCAGCGCTACGATGAACAAATGCGGCTGCTCGAACAATCCCGCCAATCGGCCTATGGCGGGTTGGATCAACACCTGAAATCGCTGGCGGAGTCCCATCAACGTCTCCAGCAGGAGACCGGCAACCTGGTCAAGGCCCTCCGCGCGCCGACGGTCCGCGGTCAGTGGGGTGAAATCACGCTGAAGCGGGTAGCTGAGTTGGCGGGGATGGTCGATCATTGCGATTTCTTCGAGCAGGAAAGCGTCACCGGCGAGGATCGGCGGTTCCGTCCCGACATGGTCGTGCGGCTGCCGGGCGGACGGCAGATCATCGTCGATGCGAAGACGGTCCTGGCGGCCTACCTCGATGCTCATGAAGCCCCGGACGATCAGCGTCGGATCGAAGCCTTGCGCCGGCATGCCGCGCAGGTCCGCAGCCGGATGGACGAGTTGTCGTTGAAGGCCTACTGGACGCAATTTGAGCGGGCCCCTGAGTTTGTGGTGCTCTTCCTTCCCGGGGAGCAATTCCTCGGCGCAGCGCTGGATCATGATCCGCGTTTGATCGAAGAAGGGTTTACGCGCGGGGTGGTGCTCGCCACGCCCACGACATTAATCGCGCTATTGCGGGCCGTGGGGTATGGCTGGCGACAGGAGCAGATGAATGCCCATGCCGAAGAAGCCGGCCGGCTCGGCAAAGATCTCTACGAGCGCATGGCGGTGCTGGCTGAACATGTGAATGATGTCGGACAGGCGTTAGGCAAGAGTGTGTCGGCCTACAACCGAGCGGTGGGTTCGTTGGAGACGAGAATTCTTCCGGCGGCGCGCCGATTCAAAGAGCTTGGGGTCGCGTCTGAAAAAGAGATCCCGCAGTTGGAACCGGCTGAGCTGGTGCCGCGCCGGACATTGCCTTTTGACGGTGAGTAAGGAGTACGCATGACGGATGAGCAGTCGATGGTCGAAGAGTTCCATAAGAAATTCGATATTCTTGTGCAGGCCAGCCCGACAGATGCCAGCGAGGACACGAAACGCCTCCGCATCCGTCTCATTCAGGAGGAGTTTGACGAACTCAAGGAATCCATAGCGGAGGGCAATCTTGCCGCATTGGCCAAGGAGATGGCCGATCTGCTCTATGTCGTGTACGGAACAGCCGTCTCGTATGGTATCGATATGGAGCCGGTATTTCGCGAAGTGCACCGGTCGAATCTCAGTAAAGTCGGCGGGTATAAGCGGGAGGATGGCAAGTGGGTGAAGCCTCCGACCTATTCACCGGCTAAGATCGAACCCTTGTTGGCGATGCAAATGAGTGCTCCCGAAGAAGCGCAGAGGCCACTCGGAGGTGTTGAGGAGATGCTGCGAGGCGCATGAAATCGCTGCACTGTCCAAGTTGCGGAACGACGTTCGTTCGAGTGACGTCAAATGAGGGGATGGTTGAGAAAGCCCTCAACCATATCCGCATGTTTCCGTTTCGCTGCCAGCTCTGCACCAATCGTTTTCGCGCCTTCTATCTGAGCGCTCGCCAAAGCACGCAGGAATTTGATCGCCGCCAGTACAAACGCCTCGCAACGGCGATGGACGCCCAAGTGATCGACAGCAAGCAGTTGCCCTTTATCAATCGCATTACCGATATTTCAATGGGGGGCTGCGCGATCCTGGCGGGGGGATTGGCCAAGGGGGCGTTTGTCGAGCTGGTCTTAAGGTCGAGTATCGAAGGCGAGGAAATCAGAATCGAAACGGCGATGGTCTCTTCAGTCAGGTCTGAATCAGTAGGGATACAGTTTTTGGAGCTCCATCCGGATGAGCAGCGCCGCCTGAGTCAAGTCGTGCTCGGGCTGCTCGTCGGCCAGGGCGGACAACCGAATACCTACTCCTGACCGTATCGTACCGGGTGTGGTCCTAGCGCCGCCCTCGTGTTGCCGGTCTCCTCACGAGTAGATTATCGATGAGCCTCACACTCCCGATACGGACTGCTCCCAGCAGTACCGCTCGATCGCTCACGGATTCGAGCGGTGTGAGGGTGTCCGGATTGCACACTGCAAGGTAGTCGACCGCTGCAGCAGGCTCCCGGCGCAGAATCTGGGTCATCATTGCTTGAATCTTCCGGCCCAATGTTATTCCGTCTTTGATTGCCGCCGCCCCGGCCTGCAAACTCTTATAGAGTATGGGGGCCAGTGCGCGATCAGACGCGGACAAATACACATTCCGTGAACTCATCGCCAGTCCCTCCTGCTCGCGTACGGTCGGATGGACGATCAGCTGGACCCCCAGGCTGAGGTCCTCGATCACGCGTTGAACCAGGGCCGCCTGCTGAAAATCTTTCTGCCCGAAGACGGCGACATCCGGCCGGACCATCCCGAAGAGCTTAGTGACGACCGTGGCGACGCCGGCAAAGTGATGCGGGCGAATCTCGCCCTCCCAGCGCTGCGCGATTCCGGGGACTGTGACGACCGTTTCAAATCCCTCCGGATACATCGCCTTGACGGTGGGTTCGAAGCAGATGTCGACTCCTTCCGCGCGACAGAGCGCGCGGTCGTTTGCGATCGGCCGCGGGTATTTGGCGAGATCTTCTGTCGGGGCGAATTGAGTCGGGTTCACGAAAATACTCACGACGAGCGCATCGCATTGCAGCCGGGCAGCGCGGATGAGGGCGCGATGGCCGTCGTGCAATGCCCCCATCGTCGGAACGAATCCGATCGTGACCCCTTCACAGTGGAGCCGCCGGCTCCAGGCGGTCATGGCCTTGGGCGTTCGAAGGATGTTCATAAATCCTGACGAGGGCTACCGCTCGGGCGTGACCCGTAGCGCGTGGACGGCTGGGGGAAGAGCAGGCGAACTTCCGACCGGTCTTTGACCTCTGCGAGCAATTGTGTGGCGGTGCGCTCAAGCGAGGGATGGACCAAGAGCGGATCGAGTTCGTTTAACGGCATCAGGACGAACCGCCGGTCGTGCAGCCGGGGATGCGGCACGACAAGATCCGCTTCGTGGATGACCCTGGTGCCGTAAAACAGAATATCCAGATCGATCGTGCGAGGGCCCGAGCGATTGTCCTCATCGCGCCCCAACGAGCGCTCGATCTCGCGTAGGATCGTGAGCAAGCTGCGGGGCGTGATGTCGGTGTCGAGCTGCACGACGCCGTTGAGAAACCAAGTCTCTCCCGGTTGCGCATGGTCGAGCACGGGTTCGGTTTCGTAGAGCAACGAAATCCCGGTGACCTGCGAATGGGGAAGCAGGCTCAACAGGGTCACTGCGCGATCGCAGAAATCCAGGCGATCGCCGACATTTGATCCGAACCCGATGTAAACCGTTTCGCGCATATTAGTGACGAGTGACGAGTGACAGATGACGAGACAAGCTGTATCTGCGAGGAGAGACGCTTGTCACGCGTGACTGGTCCCCAGTCACAGTATTCAGAATCCCGCCTTCTTGATCCGCTCCACCGCTTCCGCCAGCCGTTCTTTGGTCGTGCAGACGGTCATGCGGATGGAGCCCTAGTTCGATTGCTCCGAACCCGATGTAGACTGGTCCACGTATGTCCGTCAACCACCACGTGTCCCTCGTGAGGAATCTGCACGGTTGACGAGTGGCGAATGACGTCCACTCAGAATCCCGCCTTCTTGATCCGCTCCACCGCTTCCGCCAGCCGTTCTTTGGTCGTGCAGACGGTCATGCGGATGTAGCCCTCGCCCGGCGCGCCGAATCCGTTGCCCGGCGTCGTGACGATACCGGCCTTTTCCAGCAAATGCGCGGTGAACGAGGCGGACGAATACCCCTTCGGCACGGTCACCCAGATGTAGAAAGCGGCAGGCGGCGAATCCACCTCGAGCCCGAGCTTCTTCAGGCCCGGCACCAGCGTGTCGCGCCGTTCCTGATAAATCTTCCGCAGCCCGTCCGTTACCGAATCGTCCAGCCCCAGTGCCGTGATGCCGGCGGCCTGCACCGCCTCGAACACGCCCGAGTCCAGCTGGCTTTTCACCTTGCCGAGCCCGGCCAGCACGTCCTTGTTGCCGACGGCAAACCCGAGGCGCCAGCCGGTCATGTTGTAGGTCTTGGAGAGCGAGTGGAATTCCACGCCGACGTCTTTCGCGCCATCCACTTCGAGGAAACTCGCCGGCCGCTTCCCATCGTAGAAAATCTCCGAGTAGGCCGCGTCGTGGCAGACGATGACCTGATTCTCCTGCGCGAACTCGACCACCCGCTTGAAGTAGTCCTTCGTCATGATGACGGAGGTCGGATTGTTGGGCGAGTTCAGCCACATCAGCTTAGCCTTCTTGGCGACGTCTTTCGGAATCGCGCTCAGGTCCGGCAGGAACCCGTTGGCCTTGGTGAGCGGCATGATGTGCGAGACGCCGCCGCAGAAGCTCGTGCCGACCGGATAGACCGGGTAGCCGGGGCTGGGGACCAGCACGATATCGCCCGGATCGACAAACGCCAGATGGATATGGCCGATGCCTTCCTTCGAACCGATTAAGGTCAAGACTTCGTCGGCGGGATTCAACGTCACGTTGAACCGGCGCTTATACCAGTCGGCCACCGCCGTGCGGAACGACAGCATGCCTTCGTACGACGGATATTGATGGTGCTTGGGGTTCTTGGCGGCGTGCGCCAGGCTCTCGATGATCGGCTCGGGGGTAGGCAAATCCGGATCGCCGATGCCGAGGTTGATGATATCTACGCCCTTGGCAATCGCCGCCTGCTTCATCTTATCGATGGCGGCAAAGAGATAGGGGGGCAAGGTTTTAATTCGGGTTGCGACTTCGATGGGGAAACCAGCCATGGTGACTCCAACTCCTTTTGTGGGGATAGCATTCAGCCGTCAGCTACCAGCACTCATCCGATGCCTGATAGTTGACGGCTGGTGACGGATCCTCTCTCCCTTCCCTCTCCCCATCGGGGAGAGGCTAGGTGAGGGGGGCGTCGGTAGGTTACTAGAGGAATGAGTCAGCAATCAACGCCCAGGAGCAAGAAGATGCTCGATGAGCCGGTCGGCGAACCGGTGCAGGGCGGGGAGGTGTGGGATCGCCGCAGCTTTCACATCCGGCGCAGTGAGCTGCGCCTTCGTAAGATCCGAAGCGCATTCCTGGCAGAGCGCATCGATCCCGGCCTGTTCCATCTCCAAGTGAAACAGCAGACCATAGGCTCTGGTTCCGTAGCGAAACGCTTGCAACGGCGCAATGTCAGAACCGGCCAGGGGCACACAATCGGCGGGGAGGTCGAACACCTCTCCGTGCCACTCGAAGACCGAGAGGGCTTCGGGAAAGCCGCCGAACACCGGATCGGTTTTCCCTTCGCCGGTTAGATGTATTTGCGTCTTGCCGATTTCCAGCGCCTTGCCTGGTTTCACGGCTGCGCCCAACGCCTTCGCCATCAACTGACTGCCCAGGCAGACGCCGATGACAGGTGTTCCAGCGAGGAGGGCGGAGCGAATGAACGCGGTCTCCTCGGCGATCCAACGATCCGAATCGTTCACCGACATCGGCCCGCCCATCACGATCAACAGATCGCCCGCATCTTTCGGCAGCCCGTCTTGCGGGACGAGATGCCGATCGAGACTCACACCCCGGTCAGTCAGCGCCGCGGCGAACGCCCCGGGACCTTCGAAGAGAGCATGTTGGAGGCAAACGGCTCGCATGCAGACAGTAAGTCTCATAAACTCAAAAGCGGGGTCAAGGCGCGTGCTTTCCAATAGCCAAGCGCGACGTGAGCCTCCGCTGCTGCCCTGGCTCAATGTCAATTCCGGTTCCCCTCTTCAGCTTTCACGCTCAATCGCCGAAAAGTAGTCATGATTGCCGAAATCGATTGCCCGGTACAGGAGACGGAAGGGACGCTGTCGGCCGTGGTCACGTCCGCGCCACGCTATTCGTTGCCGCAACGGATCCGCTCGAGCTATCACGCCTTCTGGTACTGGCTTGGCGAAGGATTGGAGTGGTCGCGCGGTCTGTATCGCGAACGGCCTGTGGGCCAGCTGACGCATCTCAGCGGGAGCCAGCAAGCGCGGATTACCCTGTTGCGGCGCCAATTCGATGTCCGGTTTGAACAGCATTGCGCCGCGCTCACGACACTGAAGAGCTACGACTACCTCGACATTCTCGACCAGGCTTGGGCCGCCTGGGGGCAGCCCCGGCCGGTCGGCGGAGTGGTGCACGATGTGGGCGCCTCAACTTCTGGTATGCCCGTGCGCTCCACGCCTTTTTTCTTCCGTCGGCCCTGACCGGGGTCGAAGTGGAAGGCCATCGCATTTACTACAACGGCTACAGCCGTCACGACTATGCCCAAGGGTACGTGCGCAATCTGCCGCAGACCGACTTTGTGATCGCCGACTATGCGCAGTATGCGCAGCCGGCCGATACGATCGTGGCCTGGTATCCCTTCGTAACCCCTGCGCCGGTGCTGGCGTGGCGGATGCCGCTGGCGTTTCTGGCGCCGCAGGCCTTGTTCGCGCGCATCGCGATGAATTTGAATCCGTCCGGTGGCTTCGTGATGGTCAATCAGGGTCGGGAAGAAGCCGACGTGGCCGCCGGTCTTTGCCGGCAGGCGGGACTGAGATGTGAGAGTTCCTGTGAATTGCGAGTGACATTGCGTCGGCGGCGCATTCCCCCGGTCGTATCCTGGTGGCGTTGTCTCTAGCCGTTCTCTATGGGGCTGCGTTACAATCCATGACCATGCAACACGCAATTAAAACGGTCGAAGATCTGCGGTGGCTGATGGCCCACACGGGCGGCTTCCGTTCCGGCTATGTGACCGACCTGCAGATGGCCAAGCGCCGGCTGTTCGACGAAGAGTCCGGCCGTGAGGTGCTGGCCGACACCACGGTGTCGATGACGATCCGCTATCAGCTGCGAGGGATGGTGCGGGTGGCAAAGCTGGTGATGAACGGGGTGACGGATTTTTCGATCTTCGAGCAGGAGGGGAGCGACTCGTCGGCGCTCAGCGTGATTCAAGCGGAGCGGAGCAACGGGCGTCTGCGGTTCTGGTTCGATCCGCAGGGCGAGCTTTATGCGGTCTGTGAAGACGCGCAGCTCGAAGAAATTGCCACGCCGATTCTTGCGGAGCAGGTGCTCCCGGAGTTGGCTCGCTGGACGTTCCAGGGGCATTCCGGGGAGGCTCCGGCCATCTCGTGGTTTCTCATGGAACTCGAAGAGGCGGGCGCTCTGTGTTCTTGGGTCATCTCGAAAAAGCGCCGCGCAAGCGAGGCGCTGGCGCGATGGGAAGGGGACCTGACCCCGGTCGGCGACGGCAAGGGGCCGCGCGGAAATGCCGTGCGTGTGTTGGTCTATGGGGCGCAGGATGGCGAAGGATTCGGCGTCGTGCTCCGTGCGCTCGGCACGCCGGACCGGCAGGTGAGCCGGGTGCTGACGTTGCTGGCCGATCGCATTACGCAGCGCTATGCGGGAAGTTGTCTGGTGGGAACCACAATTATTCCTGGACGGGAGTGGGAGTCGTGGCGATCTCGAGGCGACGCCAGGCCTGATCGAGTGCCGGATTAGTGCGAGTGCCCGTTGGCGAAGTGGCCGTTGGTGCTGGTGTGGTGCTCGGTCGCATGGCCATTGCCGTTTGAATGGACCGCGTTCCCGTTTTTCACGACCTGCCCGTTCTTTCCGTTCACGCATTCCACCAAGGCCCAGAATCGCAGCGGATTCACGTTCTGCTTGCGTGCGACCTGCAACGACGTGCCTTCCAGGACGGTATGCAGAGAGAGGTCCGTGCGCCATCCCAGATGCTTCGTGAGCGGGGAGATGACTTTCTCCATTGCCGCGATGATCTTGTTGCCGTTGCTGAAGTGGTTGAGCATGATGATGCGGCCGCCCGGCCGGCAGACGCGGATCATTTCATTGACGACTGTGCGGTGGTCCGGCACGGCGGTGACGACGTAGGCCGCGACGACGGTATCGAAACTATTGTCGGCGAACTCCATGGCCCCGGCATCCATGCGGTGGAGCTGCACATGCGTCAAGCGATGCATCTCCGTCCGTTCCTTTGCCTTCCCCAGCATGCCTTCGGAAAGATCGATGCCGGTGATCTTGCAATGACGGGGATACATCGGAAGGGCGAGGCCGGTGCCCACGCCGACTTCCAGAATCTGCTCATTCGGCTGCACGTTGAGATTGCGGATCGCCGATTCGCGTCCCTCGTGAAAGACTTTGCCGAAAATCTGATCGTACACGCCGGCATACGACGTGTAGACCCGCTCTACTTTCTTCAAATCCATGAGTCCTCCGAATCCCGCATGACTTGGGAGTGGCCGAGCCTACTGAAGTAGGTTGGCGTGGAACCCAAACATCTGGGGAAAAACAAAAGGCGGGGAACCCGTGTGAGACGCGAGAGGCCCGCCTGAATTGCAAACGGCGCTACTGTAGCCAAGTCATGATGGTGAGTCAACTGATTCTTCTGAGGCCATCAGCCCCATCAAGCAGGGATGGAAGACGGTCCGGCAGTGGCGTCTTGATTCGCGCGGCGCGCCTATGGGATAGGTACGCGCCATGATGCTTGCAGGATTATTTGCCGGGGCGCTGTTCCTCGGCTTGCTCGTCGGCGACCGCTGGTACTTCCGCACCCTCTCCGCCGAAGCGAGCCGCTACGGCTGTCAGGTCGGGCGTGGAGCGACGCGGCTGGACACGATGAGTCTCGCGCAGATCCATGCCCGCTTCGATACCCTAGGGCTTCTGCCGATGCGGCACGGGGTGGCCCGGTTGTTCGGTGAGAGCCAGCGCGTGCTCCTCCGCCCCCGCTATCCGACCCTCTGGGCGTTTCTCTGGATCTGGCCGATGAAGGCCACGATTGATCTCCGGGCCGACGGCGAGGCGGTCGTGTTGGCGATGACGAAACGCACGCCCTGGGCCTCGGCCATCCTTACCGGCGCGTGGTTTCTCATTGTCACGGTCGGGACGTTGGCCACGATCATCAGCTATGCGGTGGAAGGGGGCTTGGCCAGTTCCAGCGGAGTCGTGATGGCCGGAGGGATTCTCACCCTGGGCCTGTTCTTTATCTTTTCCGGCCTGGTGACGGTGGTGATGGCCTATCGCATGGAGAACAGCCGGCTCGCGGTGCTGCAGCAGGAGTTTGAAGAAGTCGTGACCGGCCGGTCGCTACGCGTTGAACAATCCTAAAAAGTGGTCGAATTCGGGCGGCAGGTCCAGCGCCGAACGATGGTGTGCGAGACCGGCAATGATGCCGCGATGTTTTTTCACGAGGCCGGAGGTTTCAAAGGCCTGCCGGAATTGTTGCCATTGCAACGTGGGGTCGGCGGCAATCCGGGCCTGCTCATCTTTGGGCAGCGCGTGCACGGCAGTAGTCAGCGTCCGGATCGCTTTCTCCACGCTTTCATAGGGTGGCGCAAGTTTGAGCTGTGCGTAGAACGTTTCCAGATGCGACCGGAACTCCTCGCGCAGGCTCTGCAGGGGATCCTGTGATGGAACAGCTGGTTCAGGCATAGTCGTAGTCCGGATGATACGGTATGATGGTTTCGAGTCACAAGTCCTGCGGGAAGTATTCGTGCATTGGCTATCACAGGAGGTAGGTAAGATGATCAAGATGCGTTGGATGGTGTTGTCGATGGTCGGGATGTTGGCGTTGGGCGGCTGTTCTTCCCATCATCATCACGGGATGATGGAGTCAGGCAAGAGCGACGCCTATTGGCAGAAGGGCCAGCAGGACATGGCGGGCTTGATCGACCGGACGGTGAAGGATCCGGCCAAGGCCACGCAGGTGAAAGCCATTGTCGGCGAGATTGTCACCGAGCTGAAGGCGGGCCGTGAGCAGGAGCGCGCCGCTCATCGCCAGCTCTATGCGCTCAGCGCCAATTATGCGGCGACGCCCGAAGAGTTTACCAAGGTGATGGATGAGGCGAACAATCAGCGCATGAAGACGTCCACGAAGATTCTCGGCCTGCGGTTCAAGATGAAGGATCTGATGACGGCCGAGGAGTGGAAAGCGCTCTCCGACCAGATGCTGTCCTACAGCAGCAAGTATCAGCATGGGAGCGCCGGAGCGAAGACAGGGTATTAAGACGGGCTGTGAAGCGTCTCTCGTGAAGCGTTGTTCGCACGCGAGAGGCGAGCGACGAGATACGAGGAACTAGTTTCGGACGGCAGCGGCTTTCAGCGGCATGGGCGTCCAGCGCGTGCCGCCGTCGGTGGAGTGATAGAGGCCGCTGCCGTTGGTGCCGACAAAGAGGTCTTGCGGATTCTTGGGGCTCATGGCCAGCGAACGGATGTTCAAGGACGTGAGCCCCGCATTCATCGCCTGCCAGGTTTTCCCGCTATCCAGACTTTTCCAGACGCCGCCCGGTCCGCCAATATAAAGCTGTGCCGGTTGTGCCGGATCGATGAGCAGGCTGCTGACAAAGGGATCTTTCAGCCCTTCCCCGATTCGCTCCCATGAATTGCCGCTGTTCGCGGTGCGAAACAGGCCTTTCGTCGTTCCGGCATAGACAATGTTCGGTGTGACTGGATCAATGGCAATCGCATTCACGCCCAGCGCCATGGCTCCCATCAGTTCCGTCTCGGGAATGAGTCCGGTATTGATCTTCTTCCACGAGGCCGCCGCGTCTTCCGATCGATACACGCCGCCGGTGGTGCCTGCATAGAGAATGCGCGGGTTCGTGGGGTGGATCGCGATCGACACCACGATGTGCACCTCTTTCATCCCCGCCATCCGCTCTTCCCACTCGCGTCCGCCGTCCTTCGTGGAGAAGGCGCCGACGGTGGTGGCAATGTAGATCTGCTCGTTGTTGGTGGAGTCAAACACGAATTGATTGATGAAGGAGACGTGCTCCTTGAGCCCGACGTTGTGGGGCAGCCAATGTTGCCCGCCGTCCGGACTCTTGTAGACGGCGTCGGCCATGGTGCCGGCGTAGATCGTGGCCGGGAACTGCGGGTCGATGGCGAGCGTCGTCACGCGGCGCGCGCTGAAACTCGGGAAGCGCTCCCAGGATGCTCCGGCATCGCGGGACTTATAGACCGCATCGTTCGTAGCGACGTAGAGGATTTGCGTATTGGTCGGGTGCAGCGCAATGGAAACAATCGACTCGCTCTCTTTCTCGCAGCCGAGGCTGAAGAGGAGAAGCGCGAACGACGCCAATCTGAATGCAGTGCGAATCGCCATGACAGTCGTGGACCTAATCATAGGCGTTGTTGTTGAGTCAAGAAGAAGGGGGGGGAGGCGTGGCCCGGGCGATCTCCCTTGCTCGCGCCCCGCGCACGTGAGGAGGGGAGGAACGCCACCCCTGTCGCTCCTGTGCTCCCGGAGTGCGCACGCGGGATCAATCAGATGGTGAAATCGAGGGCGGTGCTCCCTCCATGGGCGCAGTAGGAACGACAAGGGTGCCATTCCTTTGGGAGCAGGCAAGTAATCTCGGCGCATTCCAGAGTGGGCGGGTAATAAGGATGCGCGCAGTGGGAGATCGCCCAGGCCACGCCTCTAAATGATAACAAAGGGAGTAACGCGAGAGGGACGGAAGGCGGTGAGGCGGCCGGCAAGTGTCTGTGCTCGCGGAACGCGCGCCCTCAGAAGGACCTCGTTCGCTGCCATGCGCTTCACCGAACCGTCCGGTTTCATGCGGAAGACCTGATCTCGAGCGTTGGGGTTGTTGACAACAGTGGTGCCCGTTGGCATACTCTCCAACGTGAAGGCTGTCGAGTTATTTCGCCGAAGAGTCGTCTATTCAGAGAATGCGTTCGCCGAGCTGATTCTCTGGCGAGTACTGAAGCCCGTTGCCGGGTCGCAGCACTCATTCAAATACCGGCTCGCCTATGTCGTGAACGGAACGTGCGTGCTGCGGTTCGACAATGAGACAGGCAAAGGAGATCACCGGCATGTCGGCAGCAAGGAAAGTTCCTACACCTTTACCACTCCCGAGAAGCTGATCGCTGACTTTCAACGTGAGATTGCGAGGTGGGATCATGAAAACGGTCATACTTGAAGTGCGCTCTCCCGAGGAAGGCATGGCTGAGTTCGCGCAGGCCTGGAAATCTGGCAAGCCGCATCGGTCGGCGCGCATTGGCTTTGCGACTCCTGAGCTGCTGTGGAAGGTACTATCCGCTAAGCGCTGGGAACTTCTGAAGGCGCTGTGCGGCGCTGGGCCGGTTTCCATCCGTGAAGCGGCACGCCGCGTTCAGCGGGATGTGAAGGCCGTGCACAGGGACGTCACGGCTCTGTTGTCCGCCGGCTTGCTGAATCGCACGAAAACCGGCGGCATCGAATTCCCCTACGAGGCCGTAAAGGTCGAGTTCCTACTCCAGGCCGCGTAACCTCCCGGGCGAGTATGTAGCGACCCTTCACTCACGGCAATGAGCCATGGCGGCGCGTGGAGCTAGGGCAGAGGAAACGGGGACATTGTGGTTTTCTAGTAGCGTGAGTTGATCAGAAGCTCATCGAAAATCAGAATATCCTCGTTTCGGGTCCCCTGGTATGTGGCCAGTTTGCGCGGAAGCACCAGTTAGAACGAATGAAAGTCGTCTACAAGATCACTTACCCGAACGGGAAGATATATGTGGGGATGGACCTCACAGATAGCGCCAATTATTTTGGAAGCGCGAGCAGCGCTCGCATAGCTGTTGATTTCACACGTGAGCAGCGCAGAGATTTTACCATCCGAAAAGAAATCCTCTGGGAATCTGAAACGGCGACTGACTCAGAGGTGCGCCAAAAGGAAATGGAATTTATTAACCAGCTCAAATCTAACGACCCAAAGGTTGGTTACAATCAATCTCCGGGTAGGGTTGCGAGGGATTGTAAAGGGAGCTGACTCCTTTGTTTTTCTCGGGAGTAAGGGCTCCACCACTTACAGCTTCTGCCTAATCCGCTCGGCATACCCCGTCAGTTCGACATAGCCCTGGCCTTTGATTGGTTGCCCTCGCTCGGTGCCTTCTACAGCGACCGCGCCCTCCCAATAGGTGACTTGCGTGCTGCGTGTTGTGCGCAGTTCCTGATCGGCCAGGAGGGGCGTCAGTTGCAACGACAGATCAAGAGACGGAATCGAGACTTGCCAGCGGTGGGGATAGGTGGCCTTGCTGGTTGGGCTGGTCCAGGTATCGAGCGGGGTTAATTGGATATCGGAGGCCGAGAGGTGTTGCGTGCGGCCGTCTGCCAAGACGAGCGTGCCACTGGAGGCCTGGTCTGACGATCCATCGGTATGACGGAGGCGATAGACCATGAGTTCCCGCTTGTCGGCGAGTTGGATGCTGAACCAATCCCACCCGGCGAGATCGGCGCCCAAGTCCGCCGAGCCGAATTCATGGTCCATCCAACTGGTGCCGGTGATGTGGTAGGTCTCGGTGCCGATCATCAGAGTCCCCGCTGTGGTGAGGTTGGTGAATGAATAGTAGTGTGACGCTTGTCCCGCTGCCGATCCCTTTTTGCTGATCCCTTGCTCGCCATGCACGACCAGCGGTTTGGCGGGATCGAGCGTCAGAGAAAGTGCGACGCCATCGGCCTTGGCTTCGAGCTTCTGTTGGTCGCCAGTTCCACCGGACGATTCTGCGCGCCAGTGATCGAGCCAGACGTGCAGATGGGTGGCCTCGGCTCCGGCTTTGCCCAACCCGGCGCGACTGATGCGATCGCGAAAGTGGAAGCGTTGGCCCGTGACGTCCGTGATGGCCAGATGGGCCAGATAGAGTTGATCCACCGACCAGCGGGAGGGGCGCGTCTCGACCTGATCGGGCGCGATGGCGCGGCGAAAGAACGTGAGCTCAAATCCGAATCGCCGGCCTTCGGCGGTTTCCAGGTGACCGGTGTAGTACCACCATTCGGTGCGGAAGGAATCGTGCGCGCCGTGATCGCGCGGGAACTCGTACCGATAGCCCTCTTGCGCCAGGCGAAAGGAGATGTCGGCAGGATCGGCCGCGGGTGCCACCGATCCGCCGGTGGCTAAGACCCACGCCAGTCCAATCACGAGACGAGCAGCAAGCGATGTCATTGCACACCATGCCAGGATGAGTATTTCGGCCACCGGCTTATAGCACGCGTGGATTCATGTGCACAAATCGCCTGTATTGGTGAGGCGATTTGCAATGTGTTGCGGGGCGGTCGCGCAGGCGCTCGGCGTTGACAATTTTCACAACTCTCGGCTATCGTGAGCCATGCAGATTGATCGCGAACACGACCAACCCACGAAAGACCCCTACGACAAAGCCGCACCGTTCGCCATCCCGGAACGTGTTCCGGTGTTTGCGTTGCCCAACGTGGTCTTTTTCCCGAAGACGTATCTGCCGCTCCATATTTTCGAACCGCGCTATCGTCAGATGGTGGCGGATGCGGCGGCCGGTGGACAGTGCGTGGCGATGGCCCTGCTGAAGGAGGGATGGGAGACGGATTACTACGGCCATCCGGCGGTCTATCCGATCGGCTGTATCGGCCGTCTCGTCAGCGTGCAACCGCTGGCTGATGGACGATCCAATATCTTGCTCCACGGGTTGGAACGGTATGAAATCCAGGAGGAGTTTTTCGAGAAGCCCTATCGAGAAGCCAGGGTGGCCATAAAGCCGGCGACCGCCGAGCCCTCGCTGGCTCCGGAAGTGCGGCAGGCCCTGATGAAGGTGTTGGAGAAATATCTGCGCGCGCGCGAAGATGCGGCGACGTGGGAAGGATTGTTCCGCGACGATGTGAACGACGAGATCCTGGTGAATACGCTGTCGACATACTTGGACTGCACACCATTGGAAAAACAATTTCTTATAGAAGCCGAAGGTCTCCACCAGCGGGCGCGTCGTCTGAGCGACCTGATCCAGTTCATGGTGCATGATCAACAAGGCGCGAAGGGTTGGGGGTAATGGACCGGACAATTGCGATCGACGTGAATCGGCTCTGCAAGACCTACGACGGCCATAAAGCGGTCGACGATCTTTCTTTTCAGGTGTATGCGGGCGAAATCTTCGGCTTGCTGGGACCGAACGGCGCCGGCAAAAGCACGACGCTGCGCACGCTCATCACGCTGCTCCATCCCACGTCCGGCACTGCCACAGTGCTGGGGCACGATACGGTGCGCGAGGCGGATCTGGTGCGGACGCTGTTCGGCTACGTGCCGCAAGAGCGGGCCATTGATCGATTCCTCACCGGGCGCGAGCATCTCGAATTGCTCGGGGCGCTCTACCATCTGACGAAAGAAGAAGCCACGAAGCGGATCGCCGAATTGCTCAAACTGGTCGAACTCGAAGAGCACGCGGACCGGCCGGCCAAGACCTATTCGGGCGGCATGAAGCGGAAGCTCGATATCGCCTGCGGACTGTTGCCGAATCCGAAGATTCTCTTTTTGGACGAGCCGACGTTGGGGTTGGATGTGCAGAGCCGGCTGCGGATCTGGGACTATATCCGGATGCTCAAGGCCCGCGGCATGACCGTGGTCATGACGACCAATTATCTCGACGAAGCCGATCAATTGTGCGATCGCCTGGCGATCATCGATTGCGGCAAGGTCAAAACGATCGGCTCCCCGGCCGAACTGAAAGTGGCGCTCGGCGGCGACATCGTGTCGCTCACGATCAAGGAAACCGCGCGGCTTGGCGCCTTGGCTTCCGCTCTCAAGGGGCAGCCCGCCATTCGCACGGTGAATGCGACGGCCACCGGCCTCGACATTCGCGTGGAATCCGCTGAAAAAGCGCTTCCGGCCATCTTAGAGGCGGCGAACAAATTGGACTGCCGCCTCGATTTTATTGACTATCACCGTCCCCGGTTGGACGATGTCTTTATCGCCCACACGGGCCGCTCTCTTCGGGACGCGGCGCCGGCGGAAGAACCAGTGTAGGGAGATACATGGCGCACTATTGGCAAGAAATCGGGGCTCTGACGATGCGGTGGGTTCGCCGTTTGAGCCGGGAAAAATTCAGCATGCTCTTCACGCTGGTGCAGCCGATGTTGTTCTGGCTGATCTTTTTCGGCAATCTGTTTCAGCGCGCGGCGGATGTGCAGGTGACCCAGGCGCCCAATTACATCAGCTTCCTGGCGGCTGGTGTGGTCGTGATGACGGTGCTGAATAACGGGCTGGCCGGCGGCGTCGATCTGTTGTTCGACAAGGAGAACGGATTTCTCGAACGGTTGATGTCCGCGCCGATTCACCGGAGCTCGGTCATTCTTAGCCGGTTTATCTTCGTGATGACGATCACGTCCCTGCAAGTCTTGGTGATCCTCGGCATCGCGTTTCTCTTCGGCGTGCATCCGGCGACGGGATTGCTCGGCGTGGCCATGATCCTCTTGATCGGCATGCTGTTCGGTGTGGGGCTGACAGCGATCTCGATGGCGATGGCCTTTTCGGTGAAGAGCCACGGCGACTTTTTCTCGGTCCTCGGATTCCTGTCGCTCCCGATGATTTTCCTCAGTTCGGCGCTGGTGCCGCTGACGGCGATGCCGACCTGGATGAGTGTCCTGGCGCAATTCAACCCCATGACCTGGGCGATCGACGCCGTGCGGCCTCTGATTCTCACCAATTGGAGCGATGCCCTGCCGCATGTGGGCATGGCGATTGTCGTCATGGTCGTTTTTGATGCGCTCTGTTTGTATGGCGGAGCCAAAGCTTTCCGCCGGGCGATGGGCTAGTTGGCTGCGCCCCGCGTGAGTACCCCCATGGTGATTCCAGAGAGTCAAATACGCGCCCTCATCCGGCTGTTGTCCGATGAGGATGCACGCATTGTCGAGACCATCAGCGATAAGCTGATCGATATCGGTCCGTCGGCGGTACCGCTGCTTCAGGAAGCCGAGATCGAGCAGCCGGAGATGGCGGATCGCATCGCGACGATTCTGGAAGAGATTCGTTGGGGTAAGCTCGAGGACGAAATGCGGGCCATGGCCGCAGGCCCTGACGCGACCATGAATCTGGAGCAGGGCGCATTTCTCATTGCCCGGTACACGTACCCCCTGCTCGATACGGCGGAGTACGGGCGGCTGCTCGATACGATGGCGCAGGAAGTCCGGGAACGCATCGGCCCGCGCGCATCCGGTGAAGAAACGGTCAATGCGTTGAACCGCTACGTGTTCACCGAACAGGGTTTCAAGGGCAATACCAAGAACTATTACGAAGTCGAGAACAGCTATCTGAACCGCGTGATCGATCGGCGGGTAGGGATTCCCATCAGCTTGTCGGTGGTCTATCTCCTCATCGGGCAGCGGCTGGGTCTGCCGCTGCATGGCATCGGGATGCCGGGCCATTTTCTGGTGAAGTACGAGTCGGACCGCTACAAGATTTTCATCGATTGCTTCAACGGCGGCGCGTTGTTGACGGAAAAAAATTGCGCCCGGTTCTTAACGGAAGCCGGGTATGGATTCGATGACAAGTATCTGCAGCACAGCCAGGTTCGCGGCATCCTCTCCCGCATGGTGAAGAATCTTCTGGCGATCTATTCCAAGATGGATGAGCCGGTGAAGACGGCGCGGTTTACCACGCTGATCGAAATTCTCGGCGGGGAGCCCCGCGAAGAGGGCTTGTAGCCCGGCTGGTTTCTTTTTCCGCAGCCTGCTCCCCTCAGAGCCGAATCGTCAGCAGATCTTTCCCCTTTATCACGGTCCCGCGAAAATTCTCCGCTGCCTGAGCTTTCACGTCGGCGCGATCTGCGGGCGGATAGAAATGCGACAGCACCAGTCGATCCACGCCGGCCTCTTCTGCCACCTGGCCGCATTCCCCCGCATGCATGTGCACCGGTCCCGGCTTCGTCGCCGGGAACGAACAATCCAGCACGGCCACGTCGGCTTCACGGCACAGGCGCACCAAGCTGTCGCAGTATTGCGCATCGCCTGAGTAGACCAGCGTCTTGTTCTTGTGCTCGATCCGATATCCCACGCTATTCAGATCCGGAACATGCACGATCCGGCGGGGAGTAATGAGCGTCTCACCGATCCAAAAGGCTCGGTCCGTCACTTCTTTCAGATGTACTCGGAACGGCGGATCGGAAAAGCTGGGGAAGGTGGCCATGATGCTGCGGAACAGGGCTTTCGCCCCGCGCGGGCCGATCAGGGTGAGATCGGGGCGCCATCCGCCGCCATGCTTGGTATAGATCACCGCGTCAAAGTAGAAGGTGATGAAATCGGAAAAGTGGTCGGCGTGAAAATGCGAGAAGAGGATGTGGGTGATGCGATGGCGGTCGGTGCCCGTTTTCAGGAGATTGGACAGTGTCCTGGGGCCGAAGTCCAGCAGCATGGTCTGGTCGGTACGGACGAGATAGCCGGCGGCGGCCCTGGTCGGGTGAACATTCGTGCCAGAGCCGAGAATGGTCAGCCGCATGTCTAGGATGTTCCTCGCTTGAAGCTGTCACGAAGGCGGAGGAGCAGCCGCCGCGCGTCGTCGACCTCTTTCGGGCTCAATGCCCGTTCGAAAAACGGTTTCAGAAACGCGATATGGGCGGCGTACGTTCTGCGGAAGATGCCGCCGCCCTTCTCGGTGAGTTGAATCCTGATTTGGCGGCGATCGCTGTCGACGGACTCACGGCGAATCAATCCCTTGGCCGCCAGCCGGTCGAGCACGCCGGTGAGTGTCCCCTTGGTCACAAGCGTTCTGGCCGATAACTCAGAGCAGGTCATGCCATCCGTATCTCCCAACGTCGCAATGACGTCGAACTGGGACGGCGTCAGCTTCAACGATCGGATATGGCGGTTATCGGCGAGCCAAAACGCCTGGTAGGCTTCTACCAACGGTCTGACCAGCTTGAGATGGGGGTCGTCTTTCAGATCGGGAAGTTCCACGGGCGGAGCATATTCTGCCGCGGTCATGGGGTCAAGAGACGACGGGTTGATGTGAGTGTTTGCGTGCATGGCAGGGGGATCTTTCATTGACGGCGCGAGGGATGCGCCCGTATGATCCGCTCCCATGTTGCGACGCGCTGACCAGGGCCAGGCCAATCTGAGCGCCATTGTCATCCTCCTAGGGGTCGTCATTACCTCGGTGTGGGTGTGGAAACGGCTGTCACTGGAATCGCAGGAATACGTGATCGACCAGGCGATTCCGCTGGCCGCTGCGGTGCTCGGCATCGGCGTGCTGGTAATGGTGGTTATTAAGAAGATCCGCCGGCGGGTGCAGCAAACACGCAAACGGGATCGATTGCTCGCGGCCTTTCAGCGGGAAACCGTTCGCGACAAGAAACTTGAGCTGTCATTCGCCCTGGCGGAAGTGAACGGGTATCGGGTGAACGGGCTTGAAGCGGTGGCGCCGGCGCTCAAAGAGCTTTGGGTGAGCACGTTGCGCCGCGCGGTCGGGGAGAAGCAACATCGCATTCGCGGGATGGCCGCCAGTCACTTGGGGGTGCTGCAGGACCGTTCGATCGTTCCGTTGTTGCTCGCCGCGCTCGAAGACGATCATGCCTATGTCCGGTCCTGCGCGGCCTTGGGATTGGGCCGCCTGCGCGCCTCCGAGGCCCGGGAAAAACTTGAAGAAGTGATGAAGGAAGATTGGGATCAGACCACGCGCAGTCGCGCCAAAGAAGCGCTGGAACGACTCACGCCGCCATAATGGCCGGAGCGGCTGATTCGACGGTCCACTGGATCAGGGCGATCTCCGGCCGGCAGTTCCACCGCAGCGGGAGAAACGACCAGCCGAGTCCTCGATTGACATACAGCCGCTGGCCGCCCTTTTCGTGGTGTCCGGCAATCCGGCCATTGCAGCCTGGTGGCAGCCAGATGGTTGGAATTCCGGGAATTCTCCACTGACCTCCGTGGCTGTGTCCGCACAAAATCAGGTTGGCATGATGCTGCGGTTCCATTTGATCGAGAATATTCGGGGCGTGCGCGAGCAGCAGCGTAAACCGATGCTGGGCTTGGGCCGGTAGGCATCGGAGATCGGCTCGGTGCAGCGACGGATCATCCACCCCGACAAGGGCCAGTTCGCCGCCGTTCGTGTGAATCGTCGCCGACTCGTTGATGAGCAGCGTGATCCGATGCCGCTCCGCCCAGTGGCGGAACTGTTCGACGGGAACGCCGCTGTAGTGGTCATGATTGCCCAGCGTGACATAAACCGGGGCAATGGTGCGCAGTTGCGCGAGAAATCGAAACAGGTGAGGCAGGCCCTCCGGGACATTCAACAGGTCACCGGTAATGAAAATCCAGTCCGGCTCCAATCCTTTGACTTCGTCGGCGATCAGATCGTGGCGGGGCTGGTGGCGGTCGAGATGGAGATCGCTCAGATGGACGGCCCGGTGGCCGGCCAGCACCCGATGAGGAAAGGTCAGACGGGTGACGGCATGTTCCGACAAGCCGATTTCGCACTGTGGAAACAGGCTGAAGAGGCGATAGAAGGGTTCACTCAGGCAGGTGCCGACAAACGCCCGGGCACGATCGGGCCACGAATGGCTAACCCTCATTTGGTGACTCGGTCAAGTTCGGCCCGGTCGGCCGGTGAGACTCGATAGCCTTTTTCGTACAGTTGGGCCATGCCGGTCATCAGGTGTTCCAGATCTCGCATGCGATACCAGTCATCGAAGCGCCCGGCGAGCGAGGCCGCCTGTGCGCCGGGAGAGCGGGTGGAATCGAACGTGAGGGCCAAGGCCGGGAAAATATCCTGGAGCTCCTCCAGGCTGTAGCGGCCATCGTCGTTGCGATCGCCCACGAGGGCGTACTCATAGAACGTCAGGCTGACGGATAGCGCTGTTTGCGTGCGGTGAAAGTCCTGGCGGACCGAGTCTAGCCCGCGCGGATAGGCTCGCAGACATTCCTCCTTACTCGGAGGCTGGAGAAGCAGATCCAAGCGGATGGGCTGGGCGATCGGTGGGGCTGAAGGCTGTTTGTCTTGATGATAGAACCAGTTGGTGCAGCCGCTGGCTTGTGCGAAGGCCGTCTTGTCCAGCTCGATTTGCCGTTGAATATGTTGCGTGAATTGGCGGAAGACGTCGGATTGTTTTCCCGGCCGATCAGATTCGGCTGAGACGGAAAGGGGAAGCAAGCCTGCCAAGCATGTACAGGCGACTGCGATGAGCAGCGGCATCGCCGGGACGTTTCCGGTATGATCGGGCGAGCTTGGCTGGACGCGCTTCAACATAATTCAATATACCATGGGCCTTGGTCTTCCCCGAAGCAAGTGTCGAGAATTATCCATGACGCAACCATCGGATGGTGAAGAGTGAATACACAAGCCGAGCCGTTTCTTACCGCCTCAATCCCCGGCATCGGCGGGGTGATGCGGGCGACCCACGAGGATTTTCAAGTCGAAGAGCGTCCGTTGTATCTCCCGTGCGGAGACGGCGAGCATCTGTATCTGAGCGTGACCAAGCGCGGATTGTCGACGCCGGATCTGGTGAAGAACTTTTCGTCGGTGTTGGGAGTGAAAGCCCAAGCCATCGGGGTCGCCGGATTGAAAGATGCGCGCGCGGTGACGACTCAAATGGTCTCGGTCCAGGGTGTGGATCAAGACCGGATCTCCCGGCTGGCGATCGACGAACGGGTGCTAAAGGTGGAGGTGCTGGGACGGCACCGCAATCGTTTGCGGACCGGCCATCATGCGGGGAACCGGTTTCGCCTGGTGGTTCGTGACGTGGCCTCGCATGCGGCAGAGTCGGTGCCGGCCATCCTCGCCGAGCTGGGACGCCGCGGCGTGCCGAATTACTTCGGTCCGCAGCGCCAGGGAAAACGCGGGGACAACCATGAAGTCGGCGCCGCCCTGCTGCAAGATGCCCGTCGACGCGAGAAGATGAGTCGGGCCAAACGGATGTGGTATTTGAACACGTACCAGTCCTATCTCTTCAATCTTATTCTGGCCAGGCGCATCGATCGGATCGATCGGGTGTCCGTCGGCGATTGGGCGATGAAGTCGCAGAACGGCGCCTGTTTTTTAGTCGAGGATGCGGAGAAAGAACAGATTCGCGCCGACTGTTTCGAGATCAGTCCGACAGGCCTCTTATTCGGCTCGCGCGTGTCCTGGGCCGAAGGAGAGCCGGGCGTGATCGAACAAGCGGTCGTGGGTGAGGCGGGCACGACGCAGGAGGCGCTGGTTGCGGCAGCCAAAGACTGTGGTTTTCGCGGTGAACGGCGGGCCCTGCGTGTTCCGTTGGCTGAATTGGAGTGGGCGCTCGACGGGACGGCGCTCACCCTCACGTTTGCGCTGCCCCCCGGCGCCTACGCGACGAGTGTCTTGCGGGAGGTCATGAAAGCTGGCGAGGGACACGAGGCGAGGGGCACTGGGCAAGAGGAAGGAGGAGGCGCTGTGAGTGCATGGTAGGATTGTGCCATAAACCTCTAGCCTCGCGCCTCAAGCCCCTAGCCCTGAGAGGTTTCGAATGACCCAGCTCCAAGAAACGATCGTCCTGCGTGGCCACATTATCGACTCACTGATCCTGGCGAAGGTCCTGGATCTGATTCTGATGATGGGAGGTTCGTTTGACCTCGATCAGGTCGAGATCGGGCGCACCCGAGAGGATCAGTCTCAGGCGCGGATTATCGTGCGGGCGCCGACGCTCGCCACGCTGAACCATATCCTGCGCGCGATTCAACCGCACGGCGCCGTGGTCGAGCGCGACTCCGACTGCATCCTGCAGCCGGCCCCAGCCGATGGCATATTCCCCGATGAATTTTATTCCACCACCCATTTGCCGACCGAAGTGCGCCTGAACGGGACATGGCTCGATGTCCAACGGGTCGAGATGGACCTGGGTATTACCGTAGATCAGCAACACATGACTGCCAGAACCGTTCCGATGGTCGATGTCCGCAAGGGAAACATGATCGTCACCGGCCAGGCCGGCGTGCGCGTCATTCCGATGCAGCGGCCTCGCGAGCGCGATGTCTTTGCCTTCATGGAGTCCACGGTCTCTCCCGAACGTCCGCATAGCCACGTTATTGCCGATGTCGCCCGGCGGATGCAGCTGATTCGCGACGAGCGGCGAGCGGGAAGCGGGCAGGCCAAGGTCTTGCTGGCCGGAGGGCCCGCGATCATTCATGCCGGCGGGCGGGATGCGCTGACGTGGTTGATCGAGGAAGGATTCATCCACGTGTTGTTCTGCGGCAATGCCCTGGCGGCGCACGATATGGAAGCCGATCTCTACGGAACCTCGTTAGGCTACGCGTTGACTGTCGGGCATGCGGTTCCGCACGGGCATGCGCATCATCTGCGAACCATCAACCGGATTCGAGCGATCGGCAGCATTCGGGGCGCCGTCGAATCCGGCGTGATCAAGCGCGGGATCATGGCGGCCTGCATCAGGGCCGGGGTTCATGTGGTCATGGCCGGCACGATCAGAGACGATGGCCCATTGCCCGGTGTCATCACCGATTCGATGCAAGCCCAAGCGGCCATGCGGGAGGCGATTCCAGGAGTCGGGCTGGCGCTCCTGGTCGCCTCTACGCTGCACGCGGTGGCTACCGGTAATCTGTTGCCCGCCGCCGTGCCGACCGTCTGTGTCGACATCAATGCGTCGGTTCCCACGAAGCTCGCCGATCGAGGCAGTTTTCAAGCCGTTGGCCTGGTGATGGATGCGGCCTCTTTTCTCAACGAACTGGCCAGGCAGCTCGGGAGGTCCCTGTGAGCCGGCTGTTGGTCTGCCCTCCGGACTATTTCGACATCGAGTATGAGATCAATCCCTGGATGCGGCGTTCAAACACGGTCGATCATGTCAGTGCCGTCACGCAGTGGCACGGTCTCATGCATGTTCTCGAGCGGGAAGTTGGAGCCGTACTGGAGCGGATGCGTCCGGTGCCGGGGTTGCCGGATTTGGTGTTTACCGCCAATGCCGGTGTGGTCGTCGGCCGACGGGCGGTCGTCAGCCGGTTTCGCTATCCCGAGCGCCAACGGGAGGAAGCCTATTTCGAGGACTGGTTTCGCAGTGCCGGCTATGACGTGGTGACGTTGGAGCCCGAGTTCTTTTTCGAAGGTGCCGGAGACCTGCTGGGATTTTCCGATTGCTGGTTCGGAGGCTATCGCCAGCGATCGGACATACGGGTGTTCCCGCTGCTCAGCGACGTTTTTACGCAGGAGATCATTCCCCTGGAGCTCGTCGACGGACGGTTTTACCATCTCGATACGTGCTTCTGCCCTCTGTCAGGCGGCGAGCTGCTCTACTTTCCGGCGGCGTTCGATACGGATGGACAGGAGGTCATCATAGAGCGGGTGCCCGAAGGGGCTCGTCTCGTTGTCCCTGAAAGCGAAGCGGTGAGATTTGCGTGCAATGCGGTGTGCGTGGGGAAACATGTCGTGCTTCCAGCCGGATGTCCCGAGACGGAACGGCAGCTCCAGTCCCGTGGATATCGAACGCACTCTCTGCCGCTGGACGAATTTATGAAGTCCGGCGGGTCGGCGAAGTGTTTGACGCTCGCGCTCGACTGAAATTTCCAGGCTGCTGAAAATGCCTACGTTCTGATCTGCCCAATCCAGTCGCGCCGAGACGCGCCTTCCCCAAGCGTCGTTCTCGGCGCGTGAGAATCCTCAACGTACCTCACGGGGGAGAAGTTGTGCTGGCAGCGAGGGGTGGGCGGGTGAGACGGTCGCGCTTCCGGTTGGTGTCTCGCCTGCGGCCTTGCTGGCGACCATTTTGAGGAGCTGCATTGCGGACGGGTCAGCGTTTTCTGAAAAAGAAGGCGGCATACAGCCCCGCAATCGTCACGGTGGTCAGCTCGATGGTGAGCAACATGCGGCTGACGATCGCCTCGGGGGTCGGCGGGGAGAGGACGCTGTGGAAGCCGAGGAATTCCGGAGGCTGACTCGGCGGGGTTTCCCAGGGAGGGAGCAACACGGCGAGGATCAACGTGCCGACCATGCCGTAGAGGACATTCAGGTTCAATTGCTCCGGGGTTGTCGGCTGAGGGGGCGGGGCCTGGGACTGGACCGGCGAGGATGATGCGGTCGCCGCGAGCCGTTGTCCGCACTGGGTACAGAAGCGATTGATCTCCGGCAGCGACTGGTGACAACTTGGACAAGTCTGCATACCCTGCATACTACGGCGAATCGGAGTTCTGCGTAAACCCGCGGGGCAAAGTATTTACACGAGGAGGAAATAGTATCGGATGTGTGTGCCGAAGGTGTGTGCCGCGCTGCCGGTTCATGGCAGCGCGACGATGGCCTAGAAGTGGTAGCTGATTCCAAAGGAAAGGAATAGAGGGTTGTAGGTAGCTCTGAATCCAAGGCCACCATTGTCGTTGCCTTCAAAGTTGAGTCTCACATAGTTGTATTTAACCTCGGTAAACCCCGTAAGATGCTTTGTGAAGAAGTATTCTACGCCTGCCTTAGCATTCAAGCCTAGCCGGGTGGAACTCTGTGAGCCTTCAAATCCTGACTGGGTCGTAGTCACTTTTGCCAGAAATATTCCTGGCCCGATCCCAAGATAAGGCTGAAGTCGCATCTTGTGGTATCGGAACATTAAATTAAGAGGCGCTATCGTGACTACGCGAAAGTGATCTCCGGTAAATGTTCCATTCGCTTCTCCGCCGGTGACAGGTCCGAAATCTCTGAGGACTGCAGATGTGGGAATCGTCACTCTTGTCTGCTGCTGCTCTATGTGGGGAGTTCTGTAGTTAGCTTCGAATTCGATGCCGAACCAACGGGCTCTTGGGAAGTAGTAGCCAACCTTTCCACCTAGCAAGGGAGAGCCTGCGAGGTCGCGGCCTGACATCGATCCTGAGGGTGAGAAGTCAGTGAGGTCAACGCTAGTGAGGCGGTTTCCTTTAAGGGCAGTTCCGATCTGTCCCCCGATGTAGGCTTCGGGATACGCATAGGGCGTGGCGATAAGAAAGGACAAGAGGCCCGCCAAGAGAGCTCCTCCAAAGGTGTGTTTCGTATGCATTTGTTGCGTCATGGGCTTCCTCCGGCTACGTCTGCTCGTGTTCTATCCTATGTCTCTAGGGCCTTCCCGCGAAGGGTTTTCTCGAATTTGTCCACAGAGGGAGCAAGGCATGTGCCATCGTCCCTCGGGGGTCTAACGCTTCGGTTGCTCCTGGCTTGACAGATCTGAGAGCGCCGTTCCGTTCGTTGACTCCTAGCCAGGGGCTTCCTATAATCCGCGCCGCTTGGTTGAGCGGTCTGCCGCGGCTTCCATTTTCACCATTGGATTGATCCGGAATGCAGGAGATCAGATCACTCGGAGTCATTGGAGCGGGTGCTTGGGGGACCGCTCTGGCCAAACACCTGGCCGAAAAGGGGCTGGAGATCCGCCTCTGGGCCTATGAACGCGATGTGGTCGATTCCATCAACGCGACACAGGAGAATCGAGTCTTTCTTCCGGGTGTTGCGCTTCCCCGGACGCTGACCGCGACTACGTCTCTGGCCGAGGCGATCGAGCAGCGTGACGGTGTTCTGTTTGTGGTCCCGTCCCATGTGACGAGACAAGTCCTGCGCAATCTGGCTTCCTGCCTGTCGCGTCCGATTCCGCTCATCAGTGCCACCAAAGGAGTGGAGGAAGACAGCTCAAAACTGATGACCCAGGTCATGGACGAGGTGCTTCCGGAATCCATGGAGCAATATCTGATGGCACTCTCCGGGCCGAGCTTCGCCAGCGAACTCAGTGCCGGGAAGCCGACGGCGGTTTGTCTGGCCGGGCGGGACGCGCAGCTCGTGGCACGGTTTCAGACTGCCTTGATGACACCGGCTTTGCGGGTCTATGCCGATACCGATCTCATCGGATTGCAACTCGGCGGGGCGCTGAAGAATGTCATGGCGCTGGCCGCCGGAGTGGTCGACGGGTTAGACCTGGGTCACAATGCGCGAGCGGCTCTGATTACCCGCGGGCTTGCGGAGATCGTGCGATTGGGCGTGGCGATGGGGGCAGATCCGCGGACATTATATGGGCTCTCCGGCGTGGGCGATCTGGTATTGACCTGCACCGGTTCGCTCAGCCGGAACCATACGGTTGGGGTGCGATTGGGCCAGGGCGAATCCCTCGATGCTATTTTGGGTGGGATGCAGGCCGTGGCGGAAGGGGTCCGCACGGCTCGGGCGGCGCTGGGTTTGGCGCGGCGGCATCAGGTCGACATGCCGATCACGCAGGAGATCAATGCTGTGCTGTTCGAAGGAAAGTCCTGCCGGAAGGCGGTGAGTGATCTGATGGAGCGGGATGCGAAGCCGGAGAAAGGGCGGATATGAGTCCGGAGGGGATTGAGCAGCTGTTAACGGATGTACGAACCGGTCGGATGACCGTTGCACGCGCGGTCCAGCGGTTGCGCAGCCTGCCGTTCGAAAATCTCGGCTTTGCCTCGCTGGATCATCATCGGTCGCTCCGTCAGGGCTTTCCTGAAGTGCTGTTGTGCGAAGGCAAGACGGCGAAGCAGTCGGTCGCCATTGCCCGCGCGCTGATCAAGAAGGGCGGGCCGTTTCTGGCAACCCGGGCCGAGCCGTCCGTCGCCAAAGCCATCATGAAACTTGATCGCCGTGCCCGCTATCATGCCGATGCGCGCATCGTGGCGATCGACAGCAAGCCTGCGCGGCGTGCAGGGCATATTCTGGTTCTGACCGCCGGGACCGCGGACGTGCCGGTCGCCGAGGAGGCGCGAGTGACGGCAGAGGTGATGGGCAGTCATGTCGAAACGCTGTACGACGTGGGCGTCGCGGGACTGCATCGGTTGTTAGGCCGGAAGGATCGGCTCTTCGAAGCGCGCGTGGCAATCGTGGTGGCCGGGATGGATGGCGTGTTGCCAAGCGTGGTCGGAGGGTTGGTCGACTGTCCTGTCGTGGCGGTGCCGACGAGCCGGGGATACGGCGCAAGCTTCGGTGGCCTTGCCGCGTTGCTCACGATGCTGAATTCCTGCGCGGCCGGTGTCGGAGTGATGAATATCGATAACGGATTCGGGGCGGGGTGTCTCGCCCATCGCATCAATCTGATGGGCAACTCCCCTCGTCTGCCGGCAGCTACTTGACGGTCAGTTCCCCGCGTTTAGGCCAGGCCACCATCATGGTGCGCAGCCCTTTCTCACTGTTCGTCAGCAACTTAATGCGGACTTCGTACGCATAGGTCCCCGGGCCAGCCAGTTGCTTCCGATGATCTTTCCCGTCCCAGGACAGGCGAATCGGGAGCGTCGTTCGTGCTTCGCCGGGCTTGGTTGATTGCGGCTGAAGTGCCTGGCGATGCGTCAGAAAACGCAACGATGTTTTCGAGGGGGAACTGATCAGGGAGGAAACTTCAAGGACGGTCGCGCCATTCAGCTCTTTCGGGAGCTGGACGTTCACGGAGAATTCCAAGGGCCCGTTGCCTGCCTCATAGGGCGTCGGCGCGATGCGTAAGTCCAGAATTTTGAGTTCCGGTTCCGGGCGCGGGACACGCGGAGGCTTTGTTTTGGCAAAGCCGTCGAGGGGAGCCAGCATGACGAGGCCGACGATGCAGCTCAGCATCAGGCCCGTCGTCGCGAAGCGCCCTGCGCGTCCTGGTGCCCGGTGGTCTCGCAAGGCTGGTTGTGTGCTGTCGGAAGTGTGTGAGTGGAAGGCGGCGGACTCAGAACAGTTGTTTATCATATATGGGGGATAACATAGGCTCTGGGGGCTGTCAATGAAAGACCGCCAGGGTGCTCGAAAAGACCGCCCGCGTTGTTCCCCGCCTTTGCAGAAACGTTTCGCACGGGCAGGTCGCGTCGCGCGGAAGCTCGAGATACCGGAGCGTACGACTCATCTCTTCGCTTGCTGCGGTCTTGCTGAACGGTCTTTTTGAGCATCCTGCTGCGGCAACCTGAATGTAGCGATTGCCGTTGTGCGGCGCCTTGGGTAAGATGTGCGGCTTGTTACGATGTGTCGATAAGGAGCGGGAGTGGGACGACGGTTGCATTTCGATTGTTTCTCGGGCGTGAGCGGCGACATGGTGCTCGGCGCCCTGGTCGATGTCGGGCTTTCGCTGGCCACGCTGCGCACCGAACTCAAACGACTCAAGTTGACCGGATATCGTCTTGAACAACGGCAAGTGCATCGTGGCGCATTGCATGCGACCAAGATCACGGTTGCGATTCAACGCGGATTCGATCGTCCGCTCACGCTTTCCCGTATTCAAAAAATTCTGGCCGCCAGCACGTTGCCGGCGGTTGTGAAAGAGCAGAGCCGGACGGTGTTCGACCATCTTGCGGCAGCTGAAGGGCTGGCCCATCGAGTCGCCACGCGCGATGTCCATTTTCATGAAGTCGGCGTCATCGATTCGTTTATCGATGTTGTTGGGGGAGTGTTGGGCTGTCATCTGCTCGGGGTCACGACGGTCACGGCTTCGGCGGTGAATGTCGGAGCCGGGACGATTCGAACGGCTCACGGGTTGCTCCCGGTTCCCGGACCGGCAGTCGCCGCGCTTGCGAAGGGCATTCCCATCTATTCGGAAGGGCCGCGCTGTGAGCTGGCGACGCCGACCGGGATGGCGCTGTTGCGTACGTTGGCGGCTTCGTTCGGGTCGATGCCTGTGCTCGAGTCCGCGCAAGTCGGGTATGGTGCCGGAGACGCTGATCCTGAGGGGTGGCCTAATGCGCTCCGGGTCTTTCTGGCCGATGAGACCGCGTCAAGCGGGCGGCCGACCGATCGAGTGGTGCAGATCGAAACGAATCTCGACGATCTCAATCCCCAAGCCTACGAACATGTAATGGCGCAGTTGTTTGCCGTCGGAGCGCTCGATGTGGCCTTGATCCCCGTCATTATGAAACGCAGCCGGCCCGGCGTCATCCTGAGTTGTCTCGCGCCGCGCGAACATGCCGATGCGGTGATGGAAGTGGTGTTGCAGGAAACCACGGCGCTGGGTGTCCGGATTCAAGAGCTCGACCGGCAGGTGCTCCCGCGGCGGTTCATGACGGTGAAAGTGACGGGTGGATCGGTCCGGATGAAAATCGGCGAGGTCGGAGCCGGGTGGGAAAAAGCGGCGCCGGAATATGTCGATTGTCAGAAGATTGCGGTTCGGACCGGACGTCCGTTGAAAGATGTCATGGATGAGGCGCGCGTCGCGTACTCTCGGGTGGCGCCGCGGAAGGGAAAGAAGGGGGCACGTTCGTGACCCTGCTCTTCTACGTGGTGCTGTTTCTTGTGTCGGTGGCCGTCACGTTGGGTGGCTGCGGCTTATTCACCAATGCCATCGAGTGGTTGGGGAAGCGGCTCGGAATCTCCGAAGGCGCGGTCGGCAGTATCTTCGCGGCGATCGGAACCACGCTGCCGGAAACATCGATTCCTGTCATCGCGATCTTTTTCGGGAAGAGCCAGCAGGAAGCGGAAGTCGGTTTGGGCGCGATTCTCGGGGCTCCCTTCATGCTCAGCACGCTGGTGTTGCCGATTCTCGCCCTGCTGCTGATCCTGTTCGCCCGAGCCGGCAAGCGGTCGGCCCAGTTCCATTTGAACTACGGCGAGGTCAGGACGGATCTGACGTTCTTCACGATCGGGTACGCCGTCGCGCTGGGCTGTGTGTTTATTCCATCCCATGCGGTTCATGTCGCAGCCGCCGTCGGGCTCATGAGTCTCTATGTCTACTACATGAAGATCAAATTCAGCGCCGAAGACGAAGAGGGCGGCGATGGTTCGCTGGAGCCGTTGTTGTTTGCCAAGCAGGCCACGACACCATCCTATATGATGATCGGGCTGCAGGCCGTCGCAGGTCTCGGCGGGTTGATTGCGGGAGCGCATTTATTTGTGACCGCCGCGGAAACTGTGGCTGCGACGTTTGCCATCTCCCCGCTGATCCTGGCGTTGTTGATCGCGCCTTTGGCGACGGAATTACCGGAAATGTCGAACAGCTTTCTCTGGCTCTATCGGAAGAAAGATCGTCTGGCAATCGGGAATGTGACCGGGGCCATGGTGTTCCAAGGAACCTTTCCTGTTTCAGTGGGGTTGATCGGAACCGAATGGGCCCTGGCGCCTTCGGCGATGCTCACGATGGTGTTGGCCGTGGTCGCAGCAGGCCTCTGCCTGCTCCAAATTCTCGTCGGCGGCCGATGGCAACCCTTGTTGCTGGGCGCCGGCGCCATCCTGTATGTGGGGTATACGGTGTATCTCTATGTCGGGGGGTGACATGTGAAGGGTGACGAGTGATGAGTGCGAAAAAGCTGAAGATGGAATTGAGTGAAAAACCGTTGCTTGGGATTACCATGGGCGATCCCGCCGGGATCGGACCGGAGGTGATCGCCAAAGCGCTGGCGGGCCGGGAGGTGCAGCGCCTCTGTTTGCCGCTGGTCATCGGGTCTGTGCCGGTCATGGAGCGGACGGTCAAGAAGTTACGGCTCAAGCTGAATGTGGTGCCGGTCCATGGCCACGATCCTGTTCCGCTGAAGGGGAATACGGTGGCGGTGCTGGATCCGATGGAGAGGCCGCTGAAAACATTTACCGCGGGCGTGGCGGCGGCGGAAACCGGCGCGGCGTCTGTCGAGTTCATCAAGAAAGCCGTGCATCTGGCGGCAATCGGCTGCATCGACGGCATCGTCACGGCGCCGATCAATAAAGAAGCCATCAATATGGCGGGCTGTCACTACCCTGGCCATACCGAATTGCTGGCCGATCTGACCCACGCCAAAGAGTCCGGCATGATGATCGTCGGCGGTCCGCTCCGCATCATGTTCGTCACCACGCATGTTGCGATCAAGGATTTGTCCAAGCTCCTGACTCAGGCGAAGATCGAGAAGGCGATTCGCCTCGCCCATCAGGCGCTCACTACTCTCTATGGCATCAAGAAGCCCAGAATCGGAGTCGCCGCGTTGAATCCCCATGCCGGTGAACATGGGCTCTTCGGCAATGAGGAAGCCCGGGTGATCCTCCCGGCCGCCCGTGCCGCGCAGGCGCAGGGAATTCTGGCCAGCGACCCGCAGCCGGCCGATACGCTCTTCGGCAAAGCGGTCAAGGGGCAGTATGACGGCATCGTGGCGATGTATCATGATCAGGGCTTGATCCCGTTGAAGCTCGTGGCGTTCGGGACCTGCGTGAATCTGACGGTCGGACTCCCGATCATCCGCACCTCCGTCGATCACGGCACGGCGTTCGATATTGTCGGGAAAGGCGTGGCCGATCCCGGCAGTCTATTGGAAGCGATCACGCTGGCCGCCAGGATTGCCCAGAGTCGCGCGACGGCGCGCGTGAAATAGGAAGGACACCACCGATATGTCGCAGGAAGTATCTAAGGGACTCGCAGTGATCCAACAGCAGATCAAAGAACTGGATGCGCTGGCCAAGCAAACGCTTGAAGATTTGAACACGGTGGCGGGTGACGAGCGCGTGGCCAAATGGAAAACCCGTACGGTCACGCTCATTACCGAGGCGGTGGGGGCGGCGGAGGGGCAGAAGTTTGCCGCGATTCACCCGGGCCCGTCGTTTACCAATGATCTGGTCGAAGAGTTCAACGACTTGATCGACGGCTATCGTACGCCGTTGGCGGCGCTGGCCAAGCGGTTGGCGGCAATCCCACCACGCCCTGCTCCCGGTGCGTGAGGCGTGGGACGTCCGGATTCTCCTGCCGATCCTCCCGCCGCGATCAAACGGCTCGGTCAGAACTTTCTCATCGATCCCAACATCGTCCGCAAAATCGTGGCGCTGGCGGACATTGCCCCGAACGACCGGGTCCTCGAAATCGGCCCTGGCCGCGGTGTTCTGACCGAGATACTGTGCAAAGCCGCCGGCCATGTCACGGCTGTTGAAATCGACCCCCGGCTTCATGCCTATCTTGCCGAACGGCAGGCGGAGTTTCCCAATCTGACGCTCGTGCTTGAAGACGCATTAGTCTATCCCGTGGAGCATCTGCCGGTCGGGACCATCGTGGTCGCCAATTTGCCGTACTACATCTCGACGCCGTTGCTGTTCAGATTGTTGGATCAACGCGATCGATTCTCCCGGCTGGTGCTCATGCTCCAGAATGAAGTGGCCGACCGGTTGGTCGCCAAGCCCGGCAGTTCCGACTATGGCGTCTTGTCCGTCATGGCGCAGTACGCCGCCGAGATCACGAAAGCCTTCCGTGTCTCCGCCCAATGTTTCCGACCCAGGCCGGCAGTCGGTTCTGCCGTGGTGTTACTGCGGACGAGAGCGCGGCGGGAACTCAGCCCGCAAGAAGAGCCGAAGTTTGCCTCGCTGGTGAAAGCGGCGTTTGCCCACAGACGCAAAACGCTGGTCAACTCGCTCAAGGATGAAGGCTATGACCAGATGCGCATTGCCGGAGCGCTTGAGCGGCTGACTCTTTCTCCGTCCGTCAGGGCGGAAGTGCTCTCGCTTGAGCAACTGATCCAGTTCGCGCGCTGCATGCACTTTCCGGCGTAAATCTGGAGCGTCTGGATAGCGCCAGGATTGGTCTTGCCGTGCGGTCGTTGTTTGAAACGATTTCCCCCCTGTGTTAGCATCCGCGACATGGGTGCTACTACGTCGGCGAAGCGGGGAGAACCCCGTCGCGCCCCTGCTCCTCCTTCCCATATTCAGCGTGAAGTCATCGGCGTGATCTTAATCGCGCTGAGCTTGCTCACGCTGTTGAGTCTCTTGTCATTTGTGCCGGGCGAAGCCGAGACGGTGGCGTCCGGCGCTCCGGCAGCGGCTCCTCCACGCAATTTGATCGGTTCCTTCGGGGCGGTACTCGCCGGGGGATTCTTTTTCCTGATCGGCGGGGCCGCGTACCTGTTTCCTCCCTTGCTCGGCAAGCTTGGCCTGCGCTGTTTCTCTCAGAGTCCCGTCAGCGTCCGGTTGCGCACGGCCGTCAGTTCGCTCGGGGCGGTCTGTTTCCTGAGTGCCTTTCTGCATCTTGAAGCCACCGCCGTGCCCACGTTGAGCAGCGGTTTCGTCCATCGAGGGATGGCAGGCGGAGTCTTCGGCCAGGTCCTGGCAGATGGGCTCAAGTCCTGGTTTGCCAGCACCGGCGCCCACATTGTGATTCTGGCCAGCTTCTTAGTCTCGCTCTTGTTCACGACCCCGCTGTCACTGACCGAGTTGGTTCAGGGCTTTCCCGCACGCTGGGATGCCTGGAGAGAAAAGCTTGCGGCGCTGATGCCGGAACCGGCGGTTGAACCGCCGGTGGAGTCCGGGAACCGCCGGCAGCGGAGCCGCATCGTGAAGGACAGTCCGGAGCCCGAACCGGAAGCCCTCGTAGAGGCCACGACCATTGCTGAAAGCGAATCGGCCCCGGTGACCGAGTGGCCGGTGATTCAGCCGCCGATCGCATCGTTTCCCCCTCCTGTCGAAGCGAATGAACCCGAGGTGGAAGCGGTGTCAACGCAGGTCGATGCCGGGGATTATGAACTTCCCGATCCGGATGAGTTGCTGAGTGATCCGACCGGTCCGATTACGCGCATGTCGGACGAGGAGCTGAAGGCGCAGTCGGATGTGCTCATGCGCGCCTTGGCGAGTTTTGGCATCATCGGCAAGGTGACGGAAGTGCGGCCCGGGCCGGTCGTGACGATGTATGAGTTCGAGCCGTCGCCGGGAACCAAGGTCGCGAGGATTGTGAATCTGGCGGACGATCTGGCTCTGGGGCTGAAGGCGATCAGTCTGCGCATTGTCGCGCCGATTCCGGGGAAGTCGGTGGTCGGGATCGAAGTGCCGAACCTGGCTCGCGAAACGGTGTCGATGAAAGAAGTCGTGATGAGCGAGACCTTCACGAAGGCCCGCTCGAAGCTCACGCTGGCGCTGGGCAAAGATATCTTCGGCGCTCCGGCGATCGCGGATCTCAAGACGATGCCGCATCTGCTGGTGGCCGGCGCCACCGGGGCCGGCAAGAGCGTCGGGCTCAATACGATGTTGTTGAGCATTCTGTTTTCCGCGCGGCCGAGCGAGGTCAAGCTTCTCCTGATCGATCCGAAGATGTTGGAGTTTTCGTCGTATGACGGCATCCCCCACTTGCTGCGGCCCGTCATCACCGATGCGAAGTCGGCGGCGCGCGGGTTGGGATGGGTGGTCGCCGAGATGGAACGGCGGTACAAGTTGCTGTCGGAAGCCGGCGTCCGGAATATCGACGCGTACAATCGCAAGGTAGCCGGGTTGCATGAGGTGTTTGCGGAAGAGACGGCGGCGGCGAATCAGCCCGAATTGCCGATCCAGTTTCTGACGGAAGAGCAGCGCCTTTCTGCCGGTGAGTCGACGGATCCCGAGGTCGCCCCCGGTCCTCGCGATCGTCCGACGCCGCCTGAGCCGCTGCCCTATATTGTCGTGATGATCGATGAGTTGGCCGATTTGATGATGGTGGCGCCGAAGGATGTCGAGGACAAGATCGCCCGGTTGGCGCAGATGGCCAGGGCGTCCGGCATCCATCTCGTGCTGGCGACGCAGCGGCCGTCGGTGGATGTGTTGACGGGCTTGATCAAGGCGAACTTCCCCGCCCGGATCGCGTTCCAGGTTTCGTCGAAGACCGACTCGCGCACGATTCTGGACGCCAACGGCGCCGAAGCGTTGCTGGGTCGCGGCGACATGCTGTATCTGGCGTCAGGGACAGGGCGGCTGGCCCGGCTGCACGGATCCTTCGTCTCCGATGACGACGTGCGGCGGGTCGTGGACTTTGTGAAGAAGCAGGCGCTGCCCAAATACGATCCCGAGCTGCAATCATTGAAGCAGGAAGACGCGGCGGAAGAGGAAGCCAAAGACGAAGTCTACGAGCAGGCGAAAGATTTGGTGCTCTCGACCGGTCAGGCCTCCGCGTCGTTGATTCAGCGGCGGTTGCGCGTCGGCTATCCCCGCGCTGCCAGGATGATTGAGCAAATGGAAGCGGATGGGATTGTCGGCGCGGCGGGCCGGGACGGGCGCCGGGAAGTGTTGGGCCGCCGTGGCCCGGTGGGAGCAACTGAAGCATGAGTGGATGGAAAGCCCTGGTGTTCGTCGGGATTGCGGTGTGCGTGCCGGTATGGTCTGTCTGGGCCGTCGATGCGGTGCCTGATGAGAAAGCGATGCAGGAAGTGCACGAGGTCGTGCGGCAGTTGCAGGCCCGTTATGAAAAGACGAAGGATCTCCAGGCGGACTTTACGCAAAAGACCAGAATTGAGGGATTCGAGCGGCCGGTGACGTCCTCGGGCAAGGTCTACATCAAGAAGCCGGGACGACTGCGGTGGGACTATCTCGATCCGGCTAACGAACAGATTTATGTGAACCACGACGACGTCAAAGTGTATGTGCCGGAGCATAAGCAGGTGCTCATCGGGAAGCTGACGCACATGGCGGCATCGCAGGCGCCGTTGGAACTGTTGCAGGGAGCGGCGAAGCTGGAAGAGTCCTTTGAGATTTCTCCGGCGACCGGGAAAGAGCGCGGTGCGGGCGGGCTTCGCCTCCTGAGTCTGGTGCCGAAGGGGCGCGAGACAGATCCCTCGCGGCATGTGCAGCGGATCGTCGTGGAGGTCTTTCCGAAGACCTATTTTATTCGTACCGTGTGGCTCCATGAGATCAGCGGGAATGTGGCCACGTTCGAATTTTCCTCGTTAAAACCGAATCTCGGACTGGGGGAAGAGGTCTTCGACTTCAAGGCACCGGCCGATGTCGAGGTGGTCAAGGCGCCGGTATTGAATTAGCCGGCTTCTGTCAGGCGAGTTGAGGTCGTCGCGAGAGCGAGACGGGAGGGAGAGGGCGAAGACATGCAATCGACCAGCGCACAGTCAGTGACGGAAGCCGTCGACCGGGCCGTTGCGGCGCTCGATTTCGACCGGTTGCACAAGACCTACTGGGATCAGAACGAGTTTCTTGTCATCAAGCAATTTCTTCCGTGGTCGTTTGTCGAATCAGCATTTGTGCCGCAGGTGGAAGGGCTCAAGCCGCGCATCAACCGCAACTATATCCCCGGCCACAAGAAGGGCGGCAGCGTCAGCTACTATACGGTGCAGGAGCAGGCGCCCTTGTTCCTCGACCTCTACCGGTCGACCGCCTATCGCAGCTTTCTCAACCGGTTGGTGCATGCGAATCTGCTGTTATGCCCGGACGATGATCCGCATTCCTGTGCGCTCTACTACTACACGGAGCCGGGGGACCATATCGGCTTTCATTACGATACGTCGTACTACAAGGGCGCGCGCTATACGATCTTGATGGGAATGGTCGACCGGTCATCGCACTGCAAGCTGGTGTGTGATCTGTTTAAGGACGATCCGGCGAAGGAGACGCAGCATCTCGAACTCATTACCGAGCCCGGGGACATGGTCATTTTCAACGGCGACAAGCTCTGGCATGCGGTCACCCCTCCGGCGGAGGGGGAGGAGCGGGTGGCGCTGACGATGGAGTATGTCACGAATCCTGAAATGGGCCGGTTTCATCGTCTGTACTCAAACCTGAAAGACTCGTTCGCCTATTTCGGATTGAAGGCCGTGTTCAAACGGGCGTCCTCCGGTCAACGCACCTCCTAATATCCCGCTCGACGAATCCGCCCCGGGGCAGTGGAACAGTAGAGCCGCTTAGCCGCTCACGTGTCCTTCTGCGTTGGGTATGACGGACTTCCCACTCACCCTATTTTGTCCCGGGGATGCGGGCCATTGCTTCGGCGATATGGCTGCCTCTCCGTTCGGTTTTCTGGACACCGGTTGCCGTATCGGGAGCATTTGGGTTCGTCCAGCCCCTCGTGCTCCGCGAGGGCGTCCAGCTTTCAATTCCTGCTCGCGAGGAGGGAATGGGCCACGGTTTGCGAGTTCCATCGTCGTGAGCGTCGCACGAAGGGCATCTTCTACGAGCCAGGCCAGTGTGGTGTGGGGTGTCCAGTAGGCGGCATCCCGCAATTGATTGACCAGCTGCATTGGAAGTGTGATCGTCAGTCTGGTGGTCGGTCTGTGATGTGCGGAAACCTTCTGAGGATCGTCCTGAGCTCGAGCCCGTTCAGGTCTCGGGGTATTCTCCATGATCGACTCTGCTGGGGGATTGGTCATCACCATGGCAGCCCTTTCATGATGAAGGCGGTGCATAAGAAGTTTCCGTGAGTCTGTGTAACGCAATGGTGGCGATAGGCCGTGCCTCCTTTCGGAGGCACGGCGCTCATGGCCATGGACGAAGGCACCAGCGTGTTTCTGGATGGGCACAATCCAGAAACCGCATCACCCTGCAGAGGGGAACCCTCAGAGACAAGGTGCGTAACTGGCAGCGTCGCGCCATGCCATATCCGGTCGAATGGAGTAATGAACGAAAAAGTCGTCATAGCCAAAGTGAACGATCCCTTGTTCGAAGGTATGTATGGGAGAACAAGTACGGACTAGTAGTACAGCAATGGGCGTACCAGGCGGGTCACGTCACTCATTCGAGCGAATGAGTTCTAAGACGTTGATTTCTTGCAGTGGAGAATTGAGGCGGCGATGACGCCGAGCGAAGGAGAAAATCTGGATCAGATCGATGTATCTGAACCGGTACGAGGGCTATCTGCTTTGATACAGGGTGCGAGCGAGAGGGCGTATGAAGTGTTTATAGGTGCAGATGTTTCATTGCGGCAGCACAGAGGACGATAAAAAATCCCATCCAGAGAGCCGCGCGCTGATAGGGAATGACTTCATAATCCTCATCCTCCTCTGCTTCATCATCTGACTTGAAGATGACGGTGTAGAGAAACAGGGTGAGCAAGCACAGGACTAACCCGAGCTTGATGAAGAAAATGGTCAAGTACTTGGCATTGTGCTGGATCCCCAGCTGGGTCTGCGAGGTCATGACCTGATTGACGTAGTGCAGATTGATCCCGCCGGTAAACAGGAGCACCACCAAGAGGATCCCGGCTATCTTCCTATAGTGCTGGTAAAACACATCACTGATGGGCTTGATCTGTTCTTTGGCCACGGCTTTCTTCAGCCCCGGAGTAACGGCCATGACAAGAAACGCCAGTCCGCCGATCCAAATGATGGCCGACAGCAGATGGAACCAGTGATTGATGATCGGAATCAGGGTGTTCAGATCGGTGACGATGCTTTGGAGGGCGTCCATAGAGCTTTCATGAGGGAACGCAGCGAAAGTTCGCCCGCGTTACGGCCTCACTCCTTACCCTTCATGTCGAAATTGAAGACGGGCGCGTCGTTGCCGAATCGCTTTTTTCTGAGCTCTTCCATCAGCTCGATGGTGATGAGCGAGACGCTATTCTCGCGGGCATGCTTCTCGACGCCTTTTTTGACCATCGCGCGGAGAAAATAGGGGATACGGCTCAAACGCAGCTCGGATGCCTCGTCCCAGGGGATGACGGATTCTTCTGGGACGTTGAAGGCCACCTTGATCTTCTCGCCGCCTTTGGGGGTGTAGAGACACCACTCATCTTCATCCAGCCAGTCGCCATGATCCACGTACGGACGGGCGCGGCAGCCCCCGCAGATATCGGTATATTCGCAGTCGCCGCATTTCCCCTTGAGCTGCGGGTAGCGGAAGGAATTGAAGACGTCGGACTTTTCCCAGAGATCGACGAAGCTGTTCTCGCGGACATTGCCGGCAGAGAGCGGCATATAGGGACAGGGCGTCAATTCACCGTTCGGCGTCACGCGCGCGTAATTGGTGCCGGCGAGGCAGCCGCCGCCCATGTAACCGGTCGCTTTCGTGATGGGAGAGTTCGGATCTTTCTCGTAAGCCAGGCGCTTGAAGTGGGGGGCGCAACGGGCGCGGACCAGCATGCCCTTATAATTGTCCTGGCAATTGACCAGATAGCCCAGCACTTCCTCGTACTGCGCCGGCGTGATGTCCGTGAGCTCTTCGCCGCGGCCCGTGCAGACCATGAAGAACACATTGAGGACTCGCGCACCCAGTTGATGTGACCACTCGATGACCGCGGGCAGCTCCTGATAGTTCATCGGTTGCGCGCTGAAATGGACTTGGAATTGAAGGCCGTTGCGCTTGCTGGCTTCAATGCCGGCCACCGCGGCCTCCCAGGCGCCCGGGACGCCACGGAAAGAATTGTGCTTGGCGGCATCGAGCGAATCGATGCTGATGCCGACGCCCATCACGCCGATCTCGACGAGGGCTTTGGCCATCTGATCGTTGATGAGCATGCCGTTGGTTCCGAAGACCACCATGAAGCCGAGCTTCACCGCGTGGCGGGCGATATCGAGAATGTCGGGACGGACCAGCGGCTCTCCGCCGGTGATGACCAGCAGGCAGCCTTTATTCACTTCGGCAATTTGATCAATGAGCTTGTAACACTCTTCAGTGGAGAGCTCGTCGTCGCCGCCGGCCGACTTGGTGGTGGCATCGAGGTAGCAGTGATCGCACTTGAGATTGCAGCGTTTTGTCAGATTGAGCGCAACGAGATATGGCTTGAAGTCATCGACGGTCCGGCCGTCGTACACTCCTTCGCCCTTCGGCGCAGGGGTCATGAACTGCGTGATCTGTTGTTGAAGCGACCCGAGCGCTCCCTGCAAAGACGGGAGGCTCAGCATCGGGAGCGATTTACCCATCAGTTGGCCCCGGACTTCGAACCGGTGAGATTGGCAATCATGTCCTTCAGATTGCCGGTCTTCATCGCATCGGCCATATAGCCCTTGGCCTGTTCGATCCCCTCATTGGCCACTTCAGCCGTAATGAGGGTCGCTCCGATCTTCTCCGCATGCTTTTCAATCAATGCCTTGGTGCAATCGCGCATGAAGCCTTCCGGAGCCCGCTCCAGCCTGGCCTGGGCGTCAGCGCTCCAGGTAAACGGAGAAGTTTCCGCCGGCTTGGCAGCGCCGTTGCCGTTCGCATGCTCGCCGTTCGTCCCATTGGCCATGGCGGCCAGCTTTTCTTCGGCTTCCGGCGCGGTGCCGGTGCCTTTGTTCGCGAAAATCGGCTGATAGTCTTCGTCCGCCGCTTCCTTGATCGTGGGGGCGGCGTATTCGAGTGTAATCGTCGTCATGCCGAGCTTGCGGGCGCTTTTTTCGATTCTGGCCTTGGCGCGGCGACGTTGGAATCCGGCGGGAACCGCGCGGATCGCTTCTTTCGCGTCCTTCGTCCATTGCATGGGGACATCGTCGTAAGCGAGATCGGTTTCCAGCTCGCCTTCGGCCTTGGCGGCCGCTTCGAAAATCTGTTTGTCGACCAGCTTGAACTTGTCGCCGTCGGCGGAGCAGACCGGGCATTTCACGGGCGCGTCGCCCTTCCCGATGTAGCCGCATCCGTCGCAGACGAAATAATTCTGGCTCATGCGGTCGAGGTAGGCCTGGGTCCCGACCGAGTTCTTCGGCTTTTCTTCGACGATGCCGGTCATCATGCCGCTCAGGGTGTTGCCCATGAGGTCCTTGGCGACCGAATCGTCCGCCTGCATCTTGTCCCGGTCGATGCCGGCGGCATCCAGACTGCCCCCGAGGGCGCGCATGGCATCCATGGCTCCTTTGGGAAGAATGTGTCCGATGGCGATATCGAGAACCGTGTTGCTGATTATCGTGTGGCCTTTTTCAATGGCATAACGATGGACCGCGGTCTTGGCCACGCCGCGAGCGAAGATCGGAATCTTTTCCATCCGCCGCAAGGCTTCTTCCGTCCAAGCGATGGTGTACTCGGCTTGCGTATCGATCGGCGGCACGTACTTGCGATTGGACACCAGGACGTTGCAGGCGGCGCTGCGCAACAGGTTTTCCGTGTTGCTGCCGATGTCCATGTCTTCATCGCTATGGACGCCGATGCGGCCGACGATGAGCAGCCAGGGGGTATCCTTGCGGACGTACTGAATGATTTTTTCAAAGGCTTTGCCGTCAAGAAGGGTCGTCTTGACGTCGGTGTTCTCGGCTTGGGCAATTTCACGGGACACATCGAGGTGCGACTGATAGATTTTGGCCAGGCCGCTGTCGATAATTTCTTCGTGCAGCTTTTCCTGTTCCTTGAACCGGAAGACCTTGCCGGCTTCTTCGTTCAACACGCCGGAGATGCTGTGGAAGGCCGCGTAATGGAAGTACGGATCGAAGGCGGAGATGACTTCGACCGGCCGGTTGAAAGCCTTGCCGAGGGCCAGACCCGTCATCAACCCGCCGAAGGAATAGGGGCTACCGTCGACCGCCACCACGATCTTGCCGTTGTTCATCGGCTCGGTGTTCTTGATGATGAACATGTCCGAGTTGCGGATGCGGCGGATCACGCGTTCGGTATTGCTGCCGATCACGCTGTCTTTCACCGCGCCGACGCCTAGCGCGCCCATGATGACCAGATCGTAGGCGTTGGTATTGATATCTTCGACGAGCACTTTCCAATTGCGCCCTTCGAGGGATTTGCGTTCGATCGGGAGGTTGGACTCGTTGCACTTCTTGTCGACGTAGTCGAGGTAGGAGTCCGTGATGATCTGGAGTCCGCGCGTGATCAGCGAATCGTGGATCTGCCGCTGGCGGTCCAGTTCCTTTTCATCGTGATATTCCTCAGGCAGTCCCGCTTCCATTTGCTTGAAGCGCTTGTCGTGCATCTTCGCGGCGTACACGTGGCTGCCGACAATCTTGGACCCGAAGGTCTTCGCGAACTCGACGCCCACGTCGACCGCTGTATTCGAATGGTCGGAATTATCGACCGGGATATAGATGGTCTTATACATTGAGACGCCTCCTCCAAGGCCTCTTTTTGTCGGGGAGAACCGTCATAATTGTGAGGAAAACCAAACGGTTGCCTGATATCCCCGGCATAAAAGAGGTCGGATAATAGCATTGGGCCAATCTGGAATGCAAGGCGAGGAGGGGGACGTCAACCGCCATGCGTCACCCGGCTCAGTTCACGATTGACGAGTGGCGGTTGACGTCCCACGAGCGCTCGGGCGTGATCGGAGTATCTCTTCCAGCGACAGCAGGGCGTCCCGGCCGGAGTTCCCTTCGATCCCTTTGACCAGGCTTTTGTCCGCGTATTGGCCGGATTGACTCGTGGCATCGGCGGACGCTGTTTGAGAGAGGGAGCCGGTCCATTTTCTGGGGTCGCGACTGCCCTCCTTCCGTTCCCAGGCCTTCAGGCAGGCTTTCGCAATGAAGCTATTGAGGGGGGCCGGGTTATAGAGCAGCTTCCGGATACTGGTCGGGGTGAGCATCAAGGGGTTATAGCCGGCCGACAGGTACCCTTCTTCAAGCAGGCGCTGTTCAAGATCGGTATTCGGCTGGATTCCCAGGAAGAACATCAGAGGGAATACCCGCTCCTCTCCCAGGATCGAGGCCACGATCTTATAGGACTCCACGCTTTGCAAAAGCGTCTCTTCCGTCTCTTTGGGAGAATTGAGCGAATAGTTCAGGATAACTTTGCCCTTGAAGCCGGCTTCAGCCAGGTAGCGGCATCCATCATAGAGGCGCTCGAGCTTGAACCCCATATGGAGGTTGTTGAGCACCTCCTGAGAGCCGGACGTGATGGCCACTTCCAGATCTCCCACGCCCGACCGCACCATCAGCTTCGCCAGCTCAGGCGTAATGAGCGAGGTGCGGATATAGCCGGACCACTCGATGTCCAGCTTTTCGCTGACAATCCGCTCCAGAATCTCCGTGCATTGCGGATAGGCCTCTTTCCCGGTGATGAACTGGGCATCGGTAAACCAGAACCGCCGAGCGCCCCACTGGTGGTAATGCTGAGAAATATCCTTCACTACCATGGCCGGCGGCCGATACCGGACCCGCTTTCCTTCAATATAGGGGTACAGGCAGAAGGCGCAGTCGTAGGGACAGCCCCGTTTGGTCTGTACGCCGATGGATTCGCCGATAAATTCTCGGTGCTGAGGGAAGATCGACGTCAGGTAAGGCAGATCGACCGTCAGGGCATCGAGCAGCGCCGGTGAGCCCTGCTGGCCTTTCCGGACTTTCCCGCCTTCTTTGATGATATAGCGTTCGTCTTCGATCGAGCGTCCTTCGATCACCTTCAGGATCGCATCTTCCCCTTCGCCGAGCAGGCCGATCGTCCCTTCCGGCAACTTCTCGATAAGCTGATCGGCAAAGGCCGTAAAGGCTCCGCCCCCGATCATGATCTGTGCCGTTGAGAACTCTTTCCGGATCAGCCAGGGATACGACAGAATTTTGTAGATGTGGCTGTAGTAGCGGTAGAGCTGCTTCACGCCCTCGAACGATGCCACCACGCGCTTGAGCGGATTGCTGGCAAAGTAGAAATTGAACGCATGCTCCAGCGACGAATCGCCTTCGTGGGGAGAGAAGATCTGAATATCCCGCCAGGAGAAACAGACCAGGTCGGGCTTGAAGGCTGCCGCCGTATCGCGCAGGGCCTGGCTGCGTTGCGAGACGGGAAAGAGCGACAGGTCGAGGATCTGTTGGCGCACGTCCGGCTGCCGGCGGTGAATGAAGTCGGCCAGATAGGTGATCCCTATCGGATAGACCTTCTTGCATGGCAGAAAGACATAAAGGATCGATTCCATAGGAGGTCAACCGTCAATCGTCAATTGTGAAGATGGACAAAGAATGTTAGGCCATGACGAACATGCGCGGATCAGTCCTACGATTGACGTTTGGCGAATCACCATTGACGTCACTTCACCGCCACATGGATCGCGACGATCCCGCCCGTGAGGTTCTTATAGGACACTTGGCGGAAGCCGGCCTCGCGCAGGACCTGGCAGAGTCGCTCCTGATCGGGGAACGTGCGGATCGAGGCGGGTAGATACTCATACACGCCGGTCGTGTCCCGCGCGACCTTCGTTCCGATCCAGGGCAGCAATGTAAACGAATACCAATCATAGAGTGCCCGCAGCCATCCAAAGACCGGACGGGAGAACTCCAGGCAGACAAACGTGCCGCCCGGTTTCATCACCCGGCGAATTTCACCGACCGCTTGCGGGAGGTTGCCGACGTTACGCATGCAGAAGCCGGTCGTCACTGCATCGAACGTGTTGTCCGTGAATCCGAGATGCTCTGCATTGGCTTGCAGGCAGGAGATCTTGCCCGTGCGCCCTTTGAGATCCACCTTCTTGAGCCCCTCGGCGAGCATCGCGTGATTGAGATCGGAGGCGACCACGCGGCCGTTGGTCCCCATGCGGGGCTCGACTAATAAAGCTAAGTCTGCCGTGCCGGCGCCCACATCGAGCGCCGTGCCCTGTTCGACGTGCGGGACGAACGACGCCGTGATTTTCTTCCAGCGGTAATGGAGTCCGAAACTCAGCAGCGTGTTGTTGAGATCGTAGACACCGGCGATGGCGGTGAACATCCGTTGCACGGCCTGTTCGCGCGCCGGTCCGGACCAGGTCGATACGGCTTGGGGTGGCGCGTGGGAATCCTGTGTCACGGGCGGCTGTCCGGTTCGTAGCATGGCAGCGTGGTAACACCTGCTTTGAGCCGGTGTCAAGGCGGAACATGTCGGTGGCGGCTGGACTTCAGCATCCATTCTCATTGCCCCACCAGGGGGAATTCGCTAGACTTCGGCGCGGTATGACCAAACTCACCCTCAGCCAGCTGTCCAGCCTCCTGTTCCGCGCCTGCGACGACCTGCGCGGGAACATGGATGCGTCCGAGTACAAGGAATACATTTTCGGCATGCTCTTCCTGAAACGAATGAGCGATCTCTTCGATCAGGAGCAAGAACAACTGGCGAAAGAGTTGAAAGCCAGGGGCATGTCGGAGGCTAAAGTTGCCGCGCAGCTCACCAATCCGGACAAATACACCTTCTTCGTTCCTGAGCGCGCGCGCTGGTCGAAGATTCGCCATCTAAAGACCAATGTCGGCAGTGGACTCAATAAAGCCCTCGAAGCCTTGGAGGACGCCAACGTTGAAGCGCTCCAGGATGTGCTCAAACACATCAACTTCAACCGCAAGATCGGCCAGCGCACGCTCGACGACGACACGCTGTCGAACTTCGTGCAGAACTTCGAAAAGATTCCGCTCCGCGACGAGAACTTCGAGTTTCCCGACTTACTCGGCGCCGCCTATGAATACCTCATCAAATTCTTTGCCGACTCGGCAGGGAAGAAGGCCGGCGAGTTCTATACGCCGGCTGATGTAGTGCGCACCCTTGTGGAGATCGTCGATCCTCATCCTGGCATGAGCATCTATGACCCGACCTGCGGCTCCGGCGGCATGCTCATTCAGACGCGCGATTATATTCGTGAGTGCGGCGGAAACCCGAAGGACGTCTCGTTCTTTGGCCAAGAGAGCATCGGCACCACCTGGTCCATCTGCAAAATGAACATGCTGCTGCATGGCATTGCTGACGCCAATATCCGCCAGGAGGATACGATCCGCCGCCCGCAGCATAAGGCCGAGAACAACGAACTCAAGCGTTATGACCGTGTCCTCGCCAATCCGCCCTTCAGCCAGAACTACATCAAAAAAGATATCGAATATTCAGGCCGCTTCGCCGTCTGGATGCCGGAGAAGGGCAAGAAAGCCGACCTCATGTTCGTCCAGCACATGCTGGCCGTGCTCAAGGCGGACGGAAAGATGGCCACCATCATGCCCCATGGTGTGCTGTTCCGGGGCGGCGAGGAGAAGGAAGCGCGCAAACATTTCATCGAGCGTGGCTGGCTGGAGGCAATCATCGGCCTGCCCGCGGGGCTGTTCTACGGGACGGGCATTCCAGCCTGTGTGCTCGTGATGAACAAGAAGGATGCCGCTTCTCGCAAGCAGGTTTTCTTCATCAACGCCGACCGGGAATACCGCGAAGGCAAGGCGCAGAACTTCCTCCGTCCAGAAGACATCTCAAAGATGGTTCACGTCTATCGTGAACGAAAGAATGTCGAAGGCTACGCCAGGCTTGTACCGGTCAGCGAGATCGCCGCCGAAGACTTCAACTGCAACATCCGCCGCTACGTGGACAATGCCCCGCCACCTGAGCCGCACGACGTACGAGCCCATCTACAAGGCGGGGTGCCAGTGGTGGAGGTCGACGCACTCAGCCACTTCTGGAAGAACTATCCAGGCTTGCGCGATCGCGTATTCATCTCACGCACCAGCGGCTCCCTCTCCCCTTGGGAGAGGGCTGGGGTGAGGGCAGAAAACCCGTCATCCGACATGCGCACGAACACACCGCTGCCTTATGAGCTCCTCCAGTTGGCACGCACCCTCCGTCAAGAGCGTACCGATGCGGAAGCCCTCATGTGGCAACTCTTACGGGATCGCCAGATCGCTGGATACAAATTTCGCCGCCAACATCCGCTCGAACCGTATGTCCTCGATTTCTACTGTCATGAGTTGAAACTCGCCGTCGAGGTGGATGGGGGGCAGCACAATGAGCTGGCGGGGCGCGCGCACGATGCGCGAAGAGAGTCCTTTCTTGTCAAGACTGGCATCCGGACGCTCCGCTTTTGGAACAATCAGGTGCTGGCTGAGACCGAAGCAGTCTTGGAGGCGGTCTATCAAGCTGTGGTGGAATCGCAAGCCGCAGGACCCTCACCCTGCCCTCTCCCGAAGGGAGAGGGTGACCCACATTCCGTGACCGAGAGTGGCCCTCTCCCTCTGGGAGAGGGGAGGGGTGAGGGCATTTATGTTGACTTCGCCCCAGCAGTTACCGACCGTCGCGCCCTCGCGGAACTGGTCAAGAGCGACCCAGGAGTCGCAAAGGCCCATACGCGTTTTCTTGAAACATTGGAGCTGTGGTGGAAGGAGCACCTTTCGCTCATCGAATCTCTCGCGCCGAAGAATGGCAAGCGGGGCAATGTCTACGAGCTTCGACGCACGCTGCTGTCCAGCATCACGCAACGGTTTCCCTCTCCCACCGGGAGAGGGCAGGGTGAGGGCGCGTCTTCCATCCTGACGGAGCATCAGATTCGCGGCGCACTGGCCAGCTATTTCGAGTTCTTCAAACCGGAATTCAAGTCAATTGCCTTCAGCGGATGGGGACCGGAGCTGATTCCCGACGACGACATTCTCCAGAGCCAGTTTCCTGAAGTTTTGGCCGACATGGAGCAGAAGCGTCTGCGTCTGGCTGAGCTGTCTGCCCTCTTTGCCGCTGCCGATGAAGAGGCCTACGAAGACAGCGACGATACCGGCCTGTTACCCGACAGCGAGGTGAAGGCGCTCAAGGCTGAACTGAAGGAAGCGAAAGCCCAAGCCAAGCTGGCAAAGAAAGAAAAACGTGACCAGTCCAAGTTCATCGCTCACGCCGAAGCGGCGGAGATACGGCTTGCCCGTCATAAAGCACTGGAGGACGAGGAAAGGCAATTGAAGGCCGACCTCCGTGCCACGGAAAAGAAGAAGGAAGAACTGGTGACTGCCGCTCGCGAGAAGATCGACCGGGACGAGGCCCGCCGCGTCATCCTCGACCGCCTGCACCGAATACTCGTTCAGACCTACGAGGGTTATCTCCGCGCCGACCAACGAGCCTGCACCGCTGCGCTGGAAAACTTGCATGCGAAGTATGCAGTAACAGCCAAGATCATCGAAGCCAAACGGGACGCCGAAGCGGCGAAGTTGAAAACGATCTTGACAGAGTTGGGATATGAGTAGGCCGCTTAGCAACTACTGTACTTTGAAAGGGGGGACTGGCTTCCCAGAGTCATTTCAGGGAAACCAGGAAGGCGATGTTGCTTTCATCAAAGTAAGCGATATGTCCTTGCCTGGCAATCAGAGGACAATCACGGTTGCCAATAACTATGTGGACAGGGTTGTTGCAGAACAGCTACACGCAAGTGCGTTTCCACCTCGTTCAACAGTATTTGCAAAAGTCGGTGCAGCCTTATTGCTGAATAGACGCAGAATGCTTATGGAGCCAACCATCATTGATAATAATATGATGGCTGCGGTTCCAACGACTGCTGATCCGGAGTTTCTCTATCACTTTTTATGCTCGGTAGATTTTGCCAACTACGTTCAAACTGGTGCTCTTCCCTCTATCAATCAATCAACGATAGGACAGATCCTCTTTCCCGAATTCTCGTTATCGCAGCAATGTCGGATCGCCGAAATTCTTTCGACGGTGGACGAGGCGATTGAGCATACGGAGGCGTTGATTGCGAAGTATCAGCAGATCAAGGCGGGGCTGATGCACGACCTCTTTACTCGTGGCTTGTCCCCCGACGGCCACCTTCGCCCCACCAGCGCCCAAGCCCCCCAACTCTACAAAGAATCCCCCCTCGGCTGGATTCCGAAAGAGTGGGAGGTGAGGCGGCTGGGCGTAATTCTGAAGGAATGCGGTGGGTATTTTCAGACCGGTCCTTTCGGGAGTCAGCTTCACGCCTATGAATATCAGCATGAGGGTGTGCCCGTGGTGATGCCGCAGGATATCAACGATGGCATCGTTTCGACGGAACAGATTGCACGAATATCTGAGCGGCGCGCTGAAGATCTTTCGCGTCACCGGATGAAGACTGGCGATATCGTCATTGCGCGCCGAGGAGACCTATCACGTGCCTCAGTGATTACGGATCGTGAAGAAGCTTGGCTCTGTGGAACAGGGTGCTTCTTGCTGCGGCTCGGTCGAAGCTCATTGCACGGGGACTTTGCGGCTCTTGTTTATCGGCATGATGTCGTTCAGCGGCAGATCGCAGGGATGGCTGTGGGAACGACAATGCCAAGCCTCAACAACAATGTCATGGAACGCCTTCTGTTCCCATATTGTGATCCTGATGAGCAATCACGAATTACCGAGCGACTCGGTAGCCTAGACCAAAGCCTGCGGCTTGCGCAGCGTCATCTGGCCAATAGTACGCAGATCAAACACGGCCTCATGCAAGACCTTCTGACCGGCCGTGTGCGCGTGAAGGTGGCTGAACCTGTGGGGGCCATGGTCTGATGACGCTGGAGGTACATAAGAAGCTGCAAGAGCTTCTCGCTTTGCCTGCTGAGACGGAGTGGGTAGAGTTCAAGGCGGCGCGGGGTGAGTTTGACTTCGATCAACTCGGCCGCTACTTCTCGGCTTTGAGCAACGAGGCCTGTCTTTACGCACAAGCCTTTGGCTGGTTGGTGCTCGGCGTAACGAACGAGCATCCGAGGCGCGCCTGCGGAACACGCTATAAAGAAAGCCAGGACTCGCTAAACAAGCTCAAGCATGAGATTGCACAGGAGACCAATCATCAGCTCACCTTCCATGCGATTCATGATTTACGCGTCGAGGATCAGCGCGTGCTGCTCTTCCAGATCCCTGCCAGCATCAATGGCGTCCCGACGGAATGGCGCGGCCGCGTGTATGGGCGGCATGGGGAATCGGTCAGTCCGCTATCGCTCTCGGAAATCGATCGCATTCGGGCTCCCTTGAGGGAGGACTGGTCCGCGCAGGTCTGCTCCTCTGCGACTCTCGCCCATCTCGATCCGCCCGCCATCCAATTCGCACGGAGCCAGTTCAAAGAGAAGCATCCGAAACTGGCCAAGGACATTGATGGCTGGGACGACATGACGTTTCTCAACAAGACGAAGGTCTGCCTGGAAGGGCGGGTCACCCATGCGGCGCTTGTTCTGCTGGGAAGGCTAGAGGCGTCGTCACTGCTGATGCCTGCCGTCGCACAAATCACCTGGGTGTTGAAGGACGAGAGGGGAATGGAGAAGGACTATGCCCATTTCGGCCCGCCCTTTATCTTAGCGGTGAACCAAGTGTTCAGCCGAGTGCGGAATCTCACCTATCGCTATCTTTCGAGCGCTACCCTCTTTCCGACGGAAGTGAAGCAATATGACGAGTGGGTGGTGCGCGAGACTCTTCATAACTGCATTGCGCATCAAGATTATCGCCTTGGCGGCAGGATCAATGTTGTAGAAGAACCGGATTCGCTCCTCTTCACGAACCTTGGCGGGTTCATCCCTGGATCAGTTGAGAATATGATTCACCGCGATGCGCCTCCGGAGGTGTACCGGAATCCCTTCCTGGCTCAGGCTATGGTGAACCTGAATATGATTGACACCATCGGTAGCGGCATCAGGAGAATGTTCACGATTCAGCGTTCCCGTTTCTTCCCCCTGCCGGATTTTGATTTGGCCGAGCCGGGCCGCGTGAAAGTGCGTCATATGGGAAAGATCCTCGATGAAAAGTATACACGGATGCTGATGGACCATACGGATCTTGATTTGGACACGATTATTGCCCTGGACAAGGTCCAGAAGAAGCGCCCGATTGATGATGAGACTTTCGCTAGACTCAAGAAATGGAAGCTGATCGAAGGTCGCCGCCCGAACGTCTTCATCTCCGCGCACATTGCTGCCGTTACCGGAACCAAGGCGGCGTATATCAAGCATCGCGGGCTGGACAAAACGCACTACAAGGCGTTGGTGGTTTCTTTTTTGGAGAAATTCGAGCAGTCTGTAAGAGGAGACATCGAAGGTTTCCTGCGGGAGAAGATTTCCGACGCCCTCTCGTTAGACCAGAAAACCAACCGAATTCGAAATCTGCTGCAAGAGATGCGGCGTGAAGGTACGCTGACCTGCGAAGGCCATGGTCCAGCGGCAATCTGGAGGTTAGCTAAACCGGCTTCCAATCAGAAAATTTAGCTTTCTTTTTAGCCTTTCTTGCAGGGTTCTGGTCAGCTGAAATTCTGAAATATGAAGGAGTTAGGAATAGTCTACTCGTGGCAAGTTTCTATCGTTTAGACAAAGAGAAAAGAATTTCATGTCGGAATACCTCCACGTCGAAAAACCGTTCCTCGACCAGCTTGCCTCTCTGGGCTGGTCGGTCATCGACCAGGGGCAGGGCTTCATTCCCTCCGACCCGGTTGCCAGCCTGCGCGGGAGCTTCCGCGAGTGGCTCCTGCCGGAGGTCTTCCGCACGTCGGTCCGCTCGCTCAATCTCACCGCCGATGGCCTGGCCTGGTTGACGGATCGCCAGCTCGATGATCTGCGCGACCAGATCGTCCGCCAGCCCAGCCGGACATTGTTGGAGGCGAATGAGGCGGTGCAGGCGCTGTTCTTCAAGGCGCAAGTGGATGTGAATGAACTGACCGGGGAGGCGGACCCGGTGGTGCGGTTGATCGACTTCGCCCATCCGGAGCGGAACGTCTTTCACGCCATCAACCAGTTCCGCATCGATACGCCGGGCTGCGTGAAGAGCTGCATCATCCCCGACATCGTCCTCTTTGTGAACGGCATTCCGCTGGTGGTGGTCGAGGCGAAGATCGGCGATCCCAATACCGCCAACCCGCTGCACGCTGCGTTCGAACAATTGCTCCGCTACAGGAATGCGCGGCCTGAGACGATTGCCGCGGGACTGCGCGAAGGTGAGCCGCGCCTGTTCTATTCCAACCTGCTCTTGATCCGGACCTGCGGGGAGAAGGCGGAGTTCGGCACGATCACCTCCGGTCACGAACATTTTCATGCCTGGAAAGATATCTGGCCGGAAAGCCGCCGCTCCTATCAGCCGCCGCTTGGCATTGCGCGTGAGCAGAAAACGATGATTCAGGGTCTGCTGGCTCCGGACACATTGCTCGATCTGCTGCGCACCTGCACGGTCTTCATGGATACGGATGAGGGCAAGCGAGTGAAGGTGGTTTGCCGCTATCAGCAATACCGGGCCGCCCGCCGCATTCTCGAACGGTTGCGCAGGGGTAAGACGGCGGAGGAACGATCCGGCGTGGTCTGGCATACACAAGGATCCGGTAAATCGCTCACGATGGTGTTCGTCGCCAGGATGCTGCGGGCTTCTTCCGATCTGGCCGACTTTAAGATTGTGATGGTCAACGACCGGATCGACCTGGAAGCGCAGCTGTCTGCGACCGCTCGCCTGATAGGCGGGAAGGTGAACATCATCGCCAGTACCGCCCAGCTCCGGGAGCACCTGAGCACCGACGCGTCTGATGTGAATATGGTGATGGTCCACAAATTCACAGAACGGACAGAGGAATTGCCGCTGATGGTGGCCGAGACACTGGCGCTTTATGGTAAACCTCCGACGGCGGAGACCTCTGGCATCGTGAACCGGTCGGAGCGGATTCTCCTGATGATCGACGAGGCGCACCGCACACAAAGCTCAGATCTCGGCGACAACCTCTTCGAGGCCTTCCCGAACGCGACCAGGATTGCCTTCACCGGGACCCCTCTCATTACCGAACAGCATGGCACGAGACGGACGGTGAAACGGTTCGGCGAATACATCGATACCTACAAGCTGATGGACGCGGTCAACGACCATGCGACGCTGCAAATTCTCTACGAAGGCCGCACGGCGGATACCGCGTTGAAGGACAAGCACGGCTTCGATACGAAATTTGAAGATCTATTTAAGGACCGCACAGAAGAAGAGTTGCTGGCGATCAAGAAAAAGTACGGCGCGAGCGGCGACATCCTCGAAGCGGAGAAGCGCATCGAAGCCATCGCCCGTGATTTGGTGGGCCATTATATCGACAACATCCTGCCCGACGGATTCAAGGCTCAGGTGGTGTGCCACTCCAAGCTGGCGGCCATCCGGTATCAACAGTTCATGCGAGCGGCGCTGGTCGAGCGGCTTGAATCGGAGAAGCGGAAGCCTACGCCTCAGCTGGACTTGATCCGGCGCATCGCATTCTTGAAGGCGGTGGTGGTGGTGTCGTCCGATGCCACGAATGAGCTTGCGGTGATCACGGAGGCCCGCAAGGAGGCCAAGCGCTGGAATGCGGTGGAAAACTTCTGCAAACCGTTTGATCTCGACGATCCGGATAAGGACCTCACGGGCATTGCCTTTCTGATCGTCTGCGACATGCTGCTGACCGGCTTCGACGCGCCGGTCGAGCAGGTCATGTATATCGACAAACGCTTGCGCGAGCATAACCTGCTGCAAGCCATCGCCCGTGTGAACCGCGTGTCGAAGGGTAAGTCCCGGGGCTTCATCGTGGACTATATCGGACTGGCCAATCATTTGACCCACGCCTTATCCATCTATGCCGAGGAAGATGCGCAGGACATCCAGCAGGGGCTGAAGAATCTGCTCACGGAAGTGCCGATCCTTGAAGAGCGGTATCAACGGCTCTTGCAACACTTTAGGTCAGCCGGCGTCGCGGAGATCGAGGCGTTTGTGACGGGGAGACTGACAACACCGGCGGCAGAAGTCGCCGTGGTGCATGCAGCCGTCGGCGCCATGAAGGACATCAAGCGGCGAGCGGACTTTGAGGTCTATTTGAAGGCGTTTCTCCAGAGCTTGAACCTGATTCTGCCGCACGAATCGGGACATTCATATCGAGGGCCGGCTCGGCGATTCGGGTATCTCTTGCGGATGGTGAAGGAGCGCTACAAGGACGATTCGCTCGACCTTGCCGATGCCGGGGCCAAGGTGAAAGCGCTCATCAATGAGCACCTCATTGACCTCGGCATTAACCCGAAGATTCCTCCTGTCGAATTGCTCTCAGCCGATTTTCTGGCCAGTGTGCGGACGCATGCCGGTGGCGATCCTGAGGCCAAGGCAAGCGAGATGGAACATGCCCTTCGCAAGCACTATACGGTACATTTCGACGAAGACCCAGCCTTCTATAAACGATTGAGCGATAAATTGGAAAAACTTATTCAGGAGCACAAGAATAACTGGGAGGCGTTGGCGGAGGGTTATGAGCAGCTCAGATCGGAAGCATTAGCGGGGCGCACCGAAGCCATCGAAGGGCTGACCAGGGAAGCCACGACGTTCTATGATTACGTGACGCAACTGGCCTTCAATCAAGGCGATGTGCCCTCCCAGGACCGGCAGCGATTGAAGGAACTCATGCTGCGCATTGTGGAGATGCTTCAAGATTCGATCGGGATTATCGACTTTTGGAAGAAGCCGATTGAAGTGAAGCGGCTGCGAGGCGATATCGACACCGAAATTCTTCTCGCCAATATTCCGCAACTCGCCGAGCAGCATGAACGAATTGCCGTTGAGATCGTCAAGCTTGCAGAAAAACGCCATGAGGAACTGACGAAATGACGGTATCGCGTAACCAGGACATCGTCTATGGGGTTGTCAGAAGCCGCCGTGCGACGGCAGATATCGTGGTTGAGCGAGACGGGCGGGTCATCGTACGCGCGCCGGCTGAGCTTCCCGATGAACATATTGAGGATATCATCCAGTCGAAGCAGTACTGGATCTATAAAACGCTTGCGGAGTGGCGCGATCTCAACGCCACGCGGGTCTTGCGCGAGTATCGCAACGGTGAGGGGTTTCTCTATCTCGGCCGCTCCTACCGGCTCTCTCTCGTCGCGGACCAGGAAGAGCCGCTATTGTTAAAGGGTGGACGGTTTTGTCTGCGCCGTGATTTGGTCGATCAGGGTGAAGTGGCCGCCGCGAAATCCGCGTTTCGGGACTACTTCATCGTACGTGGCCTTGAGCGTATCACCCAGCGAGTGCGCTATTACGCGCCAAAGGTCGGGGTGACGCCTCGCGACATCGATGTGCGAGAGCTTGGACACCGGTGGGCTTCTTGCTCACCGAAAGGCAATCTCGCCTTTCATTGGAAGTGCATGATGGCCCCTCCAACTATTATTGACTACATCGTGGCGCACGAACTCTGTCACGTTCATTGCATGGATCACACCCAGGCGTTCTGGAATGAGATGGACAAGGTCATGCCTGACTACCATGAGCGAAAGGAATGGCTGAAGAAGAATGGCGCGGCGATGGATGTGTGATGACAAGCATGAACGAGGGTGACGCGATCAGTGAGAGCGGCCAGCCCCCTGCCGCTACCTCCCGGTTTGACCGCGTCGGCCCGGCTAGTCGATACTCGGCTGTCACGACGTGCCACGTGGGCAATGAGGAGAACGGCTGATGGGCGAAACCCGGGTTGACCTGCATCATCTGCTCGAAGACTTGCGCGACGCCTACCCCGGCGCGCTCGAAGAAACCATTCTCACCGAAGTAGTCGCCAATGCGCTGGACTCCGGCGCCACCTGCCTGCGTCTCACGGCGGACCCGGCTTCGGCGACGCTGACCATCCTGGACGACGGCTCCGGCATGAGGCGCCGGGATCTGGTCCGGTACCACGACCTGGCCGCCAGCACGAAAACGCGCGGCCACGGCATCGGCTTCGCCGGGGTCGGGATCAAACTCGGCCTGCTGGTGTGCGAAGACGTCGTCACTGAAACGAAGCGCGGCAAGGAACATGTCGCGAGCCTGTGGCATCTGGCCGGGCGCCACAAGGCGCCGTGGAAATGGATGCCTCCATTGGGCTTGGTGGCCGATCATGGCACGGCGGTGCGGCTCACGCTGCAGAACGCGCTTTCGCCGCTGCTGGACGAGGGCTATCTTGAGGGCGCGCTGCGCCGCCAGTACCAGCCGCTGCTGGAGCCGGAGTTCGACGAGATCCTCGGGCAGCATTATCCGAAGGGGTTCCGATTCGAGGTCAATGGCCGGGTCCTGGCTCGCCGGCATGCGCATGGCACGGAGGTGTCGCGAATTGCCGTGTGTCCGGCGCGCAGGCGCAAGCCGACGGCGGTCGGCTATCTGGCCCGAAGCGAGACGCCCTTGCCGGATGACCAGCGCGGCCTGGCGATCAGCACCTTCGGCAAGGTCATCAAGCGCGGGTGGGATTGGCTCGGAATCACATCGGCTGCTCCGGACAGAATAGCCGGGATGATCGAGGCCCCGGAGTTGGCCGCCGCGCTCACCCTCAACAAGGGAGACTTCGTCCGGGTCGGCGCGCGGGGGGCGCTGTATCTGGGCTATCGCAAGGCAATTCAGGAAGCCGTCTCGCGGCAACTGGCCCAGTGGGGAGATGCTCCCGCCAGCGGCAACCAGGCCGGCCGCCGCGCGATGCGACCGCTGGAGCGCGATTTGGAAACCGTGCTGGTGGACCTGGCCGAAGAATTTCCGTTGCTCTCGTCGCTGGTCGAGCAGCGAGCCGGCGGTCAGAAGCGATTGCCCATCGGACGAACATCGGGTTCGCTCGATGATGGGCAGAGGTTCCTCACGGCGTCCGTCATGAGCGGCGCCGATGCCCTCGATGAAGCGGTCGCTCCTCCCGAAGCGCCGCCGGAAACGGCCGGGGGGCCGCTTTCGGCCGAAGAAGAGCCGGGAACGCCGCCCCCTCAACCGGAATCTCCGCCCGGCGTCGCTGTCGTGCCGGGACCGAAAGGTCGGTCGCGGCCGGCCCACTATGGGCTCAGCATCCGGTTCGAGTCGCGCGAAGGAGATCCGGATCTCGGCCGCCTTGTCGAATCCACCGTGGTCATCAACGACGCCCATCCCGCCTATCGCCGCGCCATCGCGTCCCGCTCGGAGGGGTATCACATCGCCTTGGCGGTTGCGTTGGCCCTGGCCCGCCTGGCCGTACCGCCGGCCGAAGAACATGAGTTTGTGACGGCCTTCCTGACCCATTGGGGCGAAGCCCTCGACCGGCCGCGCCGCAGGCCCCGCAGGTGAGGCTGTCCTCACTGGTTCGATCGGGCTGCGTGTTATAATCCCGCGCCTATGAGCAATACGATCACGATAAAAGGCGCCCGCGAACATAATCTCAAGAATATTGACGTCGTCATTCCGCGCGACAAGCTGGTCGTCATCACCGGCTTGAGCGGATCGGGCAAGTCATCGCTCGCGTTCGACACTATTTACGCCGAAGGGCAGCGGCGTTATGTCGAATCCCTGTCGGCCTACGCCCGGCAGTTCCTGGAGCAGATGGGCAAGCCGGATGTCGATTCGATCGAGGGGCTGTCGCCCGCGATTTCCATCGAGCAGAAGAGCACCAGTCACAACCCGCGCTCAACTGTCGGCACGGTCACGGAGATTTACGATTATCTGCGCCTCTTATTCGCGCGGGTCGGGCGGCCCTACTGTTTTCAATGCGGGGAAGAAATCGCCGCGCAGACCGTCCAGCAGATGGTCGATGCGATTGCCGGTCTTCCCGAAGGCGCGAAGTTTCAGATTCTGGCGCCGATTGTCCGGGGGCGCAAAGGGGAATATCGCAAAGAGCTGCTGGAGATGCGCAAGGCCGGCTATGTGCGGGCGCGCGTGAACGGCGAGATCGTCGATCTCGGCGAGGATATCGTCCTCGATAAACAGAAAAAGCACACGATTGAGATCATCGTCGATCGCCTCGTGATGAAGGCGGGCGATGCGCTCATGCGTCGCCTGGCCGATTCCGTCGAGACCTCGTTGAAACTCACCGGCGGGCTGGTGGCGGTCCTGACCGACAACGGCAAGACCAAGCTCTATAGCGACAAGCTGGCCTGTATCAAGTGCGGCGTGAGCTATCCGGAAGTCGAACCGCGCATTTTCTCCTTCAATAGCCCGCACGGCGCCTGTCCCGCCTGCGACGGCATCGGCTACGCGATGACCCCCGGTTGTCCGGAGGAAGAAGACTTTACGTTATTGGATGCCTGCGAGGTCTGCCAGGGCGCCAGGCTCAAGCCGGAAAGCCTCGCGATCAAGTTGGAGAAGAAATCCATCGCCGAAGTCACGAGTCTGTCGATCCGGGCGGCGGCGGAGTTTTTTGTCTCGCTGAAGTTTACCGATCGTGAGCTGGTCATCGCGCATCGCATTCTGAAAGAGATTCGCGAGCGGCTGGGCTTTCTGGTGAATGTCGGCCTGGACTACCTCACGCTGGATCGGGCAGCTGCCACCTTGTCCGGTGGCGAAGGGCAGCGTATCCGGCTCGCGACGCAAATCGGCTCAGGCCTCGTAGGCGTTCTCTACATTCTTGACGAACCGTCTATCGGGTTGCACCAGCGCGACAACCGTCGGCTCTTGCAGACTCTGCTGCGACTCCGCGATCTCGGCAATACGGTCGTCGTCGTGGAGCATGACGCCGAAACGATGATGGCCGCGGATCATCTGCTCGACATGGGGCCCGGCGCGGGCACGCAAGGCGGCCATGTCATCGCCCAAGGCACGCCGCAAGAGGTAATGGGCAATCCCGATTCCATCACCGGCCAGTATCTGCGCGGCATTCAGACGGTCTCGCTGCCCAAGCGCGAGCGCAAACCGAAGGGCTATCTCTCGGTCGTGAACGCGCAGAAGCACAATCTCAAGAATGTGACGGCGAAGATTCCGTTGGGCATGTTGACCTGCGTGACCGGCGTCTCCGGTTCGGGGAAGAGCACGCTCGTCCTCGAAGTTCTGTTCCATTCGCTGTCGCAGTTACTCGGACGCCCCCCCTCACCTTCTCCTCTCCCCAGAGGGGAGAGGAAAATTGGACGAGCCCTCGCCCCAGCGGGGAGAGGGAAGGGTGAGGGGAAACCCAGGATCGACGGCTGTAAAGAACTTCTCGGTGTCGATGCGCTGGATAAGGTGATCGACATCGATCAATCCCCGATCGGCCGCACGCCGCGATCTAATCCGGCCACCTATACCGGTCTGTTCAGTTTTATCCGGGATCTCTATTCGAATTTACCCGAGTCGCGCGTGCGGGGCTACAAGCCCGGGCGCTACAGTTTCAACGTCAAGGGCGGACGGTGCGAAGCCTGCCAGGGCGACGGGCTCATCAAGATCGAGATGCATTTTCTGCCCGATGTCTATGTGACCTGCGAGGTCTGCAAGGGTCAGCGGTACAACCGCGAGACGATGGAGATTTTGCACAAGGGCAAGAGCATCGCCGACGTGTTGAACATGACCGTCGACGACGCGGTGGAATTCTTCGAGCATATTCCGTTTATCAAACGGAAACTCGAAACCCTGCACGATGTCGGGTTGCACTATGTGAAGCTCGGCCAATCCGCCACGACGCTCTCCGGTGGCGAGGCTCAGCGTGTGAAACTGTCGCGTGAACTCTCGAAGCGGCCCACCGGACGGACCATGTACATTTTGGATGAGCCGACCACCGGCCTCCATTTTGCCGACGTGCAACGGCTGATCGATGTGCTGGATCGATTGGTGGAAGCGGGTAATACGGTCCTCGTCATTGAGCACAATCTCGACGTAATTAAGAACGCCGACTGGGTCATCGATCTCGGTCCAGAGGGCGGCGATCGCGGCGGCGAAATCGTGGTCGAAGGCTCGCCCCGCGAAGTGGCCAAGTCCAAGCGGTCCTATACGGGGCAGGTGCTCCGTGAAGCAGGGATATAGGCGTCAAGCGTCATTCGTCAAACGTCAAGCGGGTAAGGATGGAAGGCGTCATACGTCAACTGGGCAGAGTAAAAAGCACCGTCCGTCAAACGTCAATCGAGGGAGAGAATGAAGGCCATCACGTCCTTTGAAGATCTGGATGTCTGGAAGGTGGGCAGACAGATCAGAAGCGAATTGTATGCTTTGACGGCAGGTTTCCCTAAACAAGAGCAATACTGCTTAGGCCAACAAGTCAGAACGGCTGCAATCTCTCTCACCGCCAACATCGCTGAAGGTTACGGACGATTCCATTTTACTGATAAGACCGTCAAAGTGTGCGTGTGCATTGCTTTACAAGTGGTATCTCTAAAGGGAAAACCGTTGATTATTGATGACTCGCTACGCACTATTTGGTGACCTCCTCAGTAAGGAGAACATCCAGTCCTGCCGAATCGCACGTGGGTCGGCGTATGAACTGCTCGATCACCTGATTACTTGTACGGATCAGGGCTATTTGAACGAGGGTCAGCACGAGGGTCTCAAGGGAAAGCTTCTTCGATTTATTCAACTCATCAACGGTTATAATGGAAGTATTGGACGAGTAGGCAATAAGCCAGCAACTGGTTCCGTTACGAATGACGGTTGACGGTTGACGAAACAGGTCAGGGGGATGGTGCCATGGCAAAAACAAAGAAGTCAGTAGCACAGGAGCCATCAAAGGCGCAGGACTTCGAAGGGCTCGGCGTCTTCTACCTCGGTCGTCCCTATGACATGGCGGCGAAGCAGGCGAAGCCGGGCTGGCTGCTGTACGATTCGAAAGACCTCGTGACCCATGCGGTCTGCGTCGGCATGACCGGCAGCGGCAAGACCGGCCTTTGTCTGTCGCTTCTCGAAGAAGCGGCGATCGACAATATTCCAGCCATCATCATCGACCCCAAGGGCGATCTGGGGAACCTGATGCTCACCTTCCCTGGTCTCAAGGGCGAAGACTTTCAACCCTGGATCAACGAAGACGACGCACGGAAGAAGGGATTGTCGCCGGCCGACTATGCCAAGGCGCAGGCCGAGTTGTGGACGAAGGGGTTGGCGGGCTGGCAGCAGGACGGCGCGCGCATTCAGCGGTTGCGCGATGCGGCCGATGTGGCTATCTACACGCCGGGCAGCAACGCAGGGCTTCCGGTTTCCATTCTGAAGTCCTTCGCCGCGCCGGCCGCTGATGTGCGCGAGGATGCTGAACTGTTCCGCGAACGCATCAGCACCACCGTGACCAGTTTGCTGGGTTTGCTCGGTATCGAAGCCGATCCGATCCAGAGCCGCGAACACATTCTGCTTTCCACGATTCTGGATCGCACCTGGAGGAACGAGGAAGATCTGGATCTTGCCGCGCTCATTCATGCCATTCAAACTCCGCCGGTCACGAAGATCGGCGTAATGGACGTGGATTCCTTCTTCCCCTCGAAGGATCGTTTTGCGCTGGCCATGAAGTTGAATAATCTGCTCGCCGCGCCCGGCTTCCAATCCTGGCTCGAAGGAGAGGCGCTCGATATTCAGTCGCTCCTCTACACACCGGCAGGCAAGCCGCGTCTGGCGATTTTCTCCATCGCGCATCTGAACGACGCCGAACGCATGTTCTTCGTGACGCTCTTACTGAGTCAGATGGTCGGATGGATGCGGGCGCAATCTGGCACGACCAGCCTGCGGGCGCTCCTCTATATGGATGAAATTTTCGGCTATTTCCCGCCGGTGGCGAATCCGCCGTCGAAGCTGCCGCTGATGACCCTGCTCAAGCAGGCCCGCGCGTTCGGACTGGGCGTGGTGCTGGCGACGCAAAATCCCGTCGATCTCGACTACAAAGGCCTCGCCAACACCGGCACCTGGTTCATCGGCCGCTTGCAGACGGAGCGCGACAAGGCGCGGGTGCTCGAGGGATTGGAGGGCGCCTCCTCCAGCGCGGGAAAGAAATTCGACAAGGGGCGCATGGAACAGACGCTTGCAGGCCTCGGCAACCGCATCTTCCTGATGAACAACGTGCATGAAGACGAGCCGGTCGTATTCGAAACCCGCTGGTGCCTGTCATACTTGCGCGGCCCTCTGACGAGAACGCAGATCAAGGCACTCATGGACCCGGTACGGCGTCAAGCGTCAAGTGTCAAGCGTCAAACGGTCGGAATGGATACATCGACTTCTTCACGAATGACGAATGACGGTTCACGTTTGACGTCCGTTCGTCCGATTGTTCCCCCGGACGTGCCGCAGCAGTTTGTGTCGCTGCGTGGGTCCAAGCCGGAGGGGAACGAACTTGTGTATGCCCCGATGCTGTTGGGATCGTCCCAGATCCGCTTCTCCGAGACGAAGAGCGGCATCGACCAGATGCAGGACGTGACGGTGTTAGCGCCCATGAGCGACGGTGCCGTGGCGGTCGATTGGGATCATGCCGTTGCCGCGGATCTGGCTGTCGCGGATCTGGAGCAGTCGCCGGAGAGCGATGCCCAGTTCCTTCCGCTTCCGGCCAGTGCGAGCAAGGCCAAGAGTTACGCCGACTGGAGTAAAGACTTCGGAGGCTGGCTGTTCAGGACTCAGAAGATCGAGCTGTTCAAAAGCCCGACTACGAAAGACGTTTCCAAGCCGGGCGAGTCCGAACGGGATTTCCGCGTGCGGCTCCAACAGTCCGGCCGCGAATTGCGAGATCAGGCGGCCGAGTCGTTGCGCCAGAAATACGCACCCAAGATCGCTGCGTTGCAAGACCGCATCAGGCGAGCCGATCAGATGAAGGCCAAGCAGCAAGCGGAGTCTCGTTCCAGCCAGGTGCAGGCCGCCATCACGGTCGGCGCTTCGATCCTTGGCGCATTCTTGGGTCGGAAGACGATCAGCGCCACGAATATCGGGCGCGCGACGACGGCAATCAAGAGCGCCGGCCGTGTAATGAAAGAGTCGCAGGATGTCGGCCACGCTGAAGAAAACGTGGCGGCGTTGCAGCAACAGTTGGCCGATCTTGAAGCGCAATTCAAAACCGAGAGCGACGCATTGGCCGCCGCGACCGATCCGTTGAACGAAAAGCTCGAGACCATTTCCATCAAGCCCACTAAATCCAATATCGCGGTGAAGCTCGTAGCCCTCGCTTGGACCCCGCAATGGCGGGATGCGAAGGGGATCATGACCCCGGCCTGGTTGTAGGGTTTTTCGGCTGGTTGAGGCACGCAGTCGCGTCTCAGCCAATCTGTCCGCGCGGGGTGCTAATGATTTCCGTGGGACAACGCGTCCAACCCTCTCAGCTGATCGATCTGTTGATCGATCAGCGCCCGCGTTTCTTGTGACAGCATCCACCCCAGCGGTACGTCCGCATGCTTGTAGTCCCCCAGTGCGAATCGGACGGTCGTGAACTCTCTGGCCACGGCATGCTCAGATCCGTAGCCGCGTGCGCTACGGGTATTGAAGAGGGTCAGCCAGGGAGCCAGCGTTTCCGTAAGAAAACGGCCGCCGCTTGATGGAGGAAGGTTTCCCTTTGCCGATTCGTTGTTAGGATTTTTGGGGTCGTTGCTGAGGATGAGTATCACGGGTTCGATTGGTGGTGTGATGCAACGGGCCGCTTCTGGTTGAGGCTGCCGGATACAGTAGCGGTCCCGCGCTGCGACTAACGCGCGCGCGATTTCGCCGGCGGTGAGGGTGCCTGAGTTCTCGAAGTACCCTCCGTCGACGACCTGCCTCACCCGTGTCGTCCCTTGAACCGTCCCCGGCGGGCTGACGTAGGTGAATCGGGCGCTGGCATGGATAGCGGCACTGGTCAGGATGGGGGTAGACGAAAAGGCCACGAGATCGTCGGCGCGGGCAAAGTGGATTGGATCAAGTAAGATGTTGCTGACAATGCTTCGGTCTCCGGAGTCGACCCAGGTGGCGTTCAAAAAGAGAGATGGAACCGCATAGCGGGCTTGCGATCCGTCCCAGAGCCGTCGGAAGCTTTCATGAAATCGATCGGTTCGGGTTGTCTCGGCCCATGCCTGTTCCCAAGACCGTTCAAGGTAGGAGGCGCGGTCAGGGAAGGTCCAGGATCCCGAGAGCGGGGAAAGCCGTTGCACCAGATCGGGAAAGAGCAAGCCCGCCAGTGTTGGCGCTAGAAAGTCGCGTCCGAGCATGCGCCGAATCAGTGGCAGAAGCGGCGCGTGTGTTGTGTGAGGGGCCTCCGCACACTCATCGCCGTCATGCTGAATACGGTCGGCAATCAGGGCAGAGAATACTCCCCCGCCAAGGCTTCCCCCTGAGACTCCGCTGATGGCCAAGAGATGGCAGGCAAAGCCGGGATGGGTATCCTCCAGCTTGCCCAGTACGGAAGCGGTCCAATAGCCGGCGCGAATTCCACCACCTTCTGCGGACGCAATGTAAACGGGATACGCTGTGGAGGGGGCGGACCATTGCGTTTGTCTGGCATCGAGCCAGGCATCCAGATGGTGGTCGATGGATTCCCGCATCCACGGTTCCGGCTCGACCGTAGCCTGACGAATGGCGTGGTTGTCGTTCCACAGGCCGAACAGGCCTGAGAGCGCAATCATGAGCAGAAAGAGCGACGGTAGCCGGTAGCGGTACGTGGGATGGAGCAGCACCAGACAGCCGAACGCGATCCAGGCGGCGGCGGCATACACAAGAATCGCCGCTGACCCGACGAGTGTCGGCGCTTCGATCGGCGCTAGGACGAAGACCCAGAAGATGACGCATGACAATAGCAGCAGTGCCAGCAGGCTTCTGAACGTGGCTGTCGAGAGTGTGGGCTCGGACACGACAATGGTCTTCTCAGCCAGAAACCGCCGCCGGCGCAGGATGATGCTGGCCAGGAAGGCCGCGGCCAGCGTGAGGTAGAAGAGTCCGTAGCCGGGGTTTCCGACTCGGAAGAAGGCCATAGATACGGAGGCAATGGGGGCGGTCCCTAGTGCCCGAGGTACGTAGCGGCGCCATCGTTCAAAGTATTGGCGCTCGCGGTCATGATCGGGCTCTGGGGTGTTCCAGTACTTCACCGACAACAAGGCGCGCGGAAAATACCAGCCGCTGACCGCGAGGATGAGCAGGAACATGGCAAGTGAGACGTGTTGCGGAGAGAGTGCACCGTGCTCAATTGCCACGGCGTCGATGACATCCAGCGTTTGAGGCGCTTGGAAGGTCAGGCTCGTCCCGAGAATCACCAGTGCTGCAAACCATGAAGGGTGTAGGACGGCCAGGATTCGTTGCACCGTTTTCCACGACCATATCATGGTAGGCCCTCCCGCTGACTCATTGGATTGCGGCTGCCGCTTGCAGGAATCTCACGATCCGGTCCTGCTGCTTCTGCACGACTTTCTTCGCCGCGGCGAATAGCAGCGGCGCGTGACAATCCGCGTCGATCTTAAACAATGTTGGAATCTGCCGAATCACGCGCTTGATGTCCGCGGGGGTGAGGCCGGACGGGCATCCGGGAGGAAGCGGATCGTCTGTCGTCCACTCGGCGTCGGTATGCCGGAGGATGATGAGTTTGAGCTGATTGTAGTCGGGGAGCAGGACGCCTTCTGTCCTGAGGCTGTGCCAGAGCATCGCCTGATAGGCGTTGGCTCGTTCTTCCATGATGCCGACAATCCGGGAAGGATCGTCGATAAATACGTCAAACCCTTTTTCACTCCTACCGAGGTCGGCCGCCCCCTCATCGAAGGGATAGGAAGTATCGATGACGAGGATCAGCCCGCGTTGTGTTTGCGGGTGAGCTGGATTCAATTTGTTCAGGAAAAGGGTCGTCAGTGATTCCGTGCCGAGGTTGTCGAAGAGGCCGCCATCGCCGACGTGGGTATACGATGAGGATCCCGCTGTCTGATAGGTCACCGGTCCGACTACCGGAGGAAATGAGGCGGAGGTGGCCACGGCGAGCGACACCGGCAGCGTGCGGTGATCACCGCCGATTTCTTCCATCGTCAGTGGCAGGAATTGATTCTTGGCTCGATCCACGCTTCGGTCAAAGCTGGCCTTGCCTTCCGGGGTGAATTGGAGTCCCTTGGCGATCAGCTTGGCGCGCAACTCTGCGGTGAAATCGTAGGCAAAGTCCGCCGGGGCCAGTGTCGTCAGCACCAGCCGTCGGCCTGAGTTGTACATCGTGCCGTTCAGCATGATCTGCGGGGCATCCCCTCGTCTGGTCCGCTCATACAATCCGGCAAAGGTGATCTCGTCAAAGAAGTTGGCATCCCAGACGTCGGCGAACGAATGAGCAAACTTGGTTGGGTTAGCCACCCGGAAGTTCAGCACCTGGCGCCCCAGTGCCCGGATCTGAAAATTCTTCTGCATGTCGGATTTGAAACGGGCGAAAAACTGCTGATAGGCGGGAGACAGTTGTTGACCGGCGAACACTGGTTCGGTCTTGGCCGGTTTCTTCACGGCATAGTAAGCCGTGGCCAAACTCCCGCCCGAGACGCTCGACATGTGCGTGACGGCTTGCAGGACACTGCGTTCCTGTCCCTCTTCCACGAAGCGGACATTCGCCAGCGCTTCCAGTGTGCCGGCCGCGAAGGTTGCGGCGCGACTGCCGCCGCCGGAGACCGCAAGGCCGACCAGTGTGCCTCGGTCGGGTAGCGGGGCAAAGACCGGCTGGTGCTGGTCGGTATGGGCGGGGAGCTGGTGGATTTTGGCGAAGCATCCGCTGAGAGCGAGCAGGCATCCCAGGCTCAGGCTGAATGAGAGTATGCGTATCATGGCGTCCTCGTCGGTGCGGCACAGGCGCGGCCCGTGGGCGGTTAGGGGTGCTGTGTGACTTGAAAATAACAGAAGCCTTCGTGCTCGACGAGTTTCTTTGCAAAAACTCCCGCGGCTGTTTCAAGCGTGGCGGCGACGGTTTCGTTGTTTGTGCCGAACAGGCTCCCGCCGCGCACGGCTTTGCCGACCAGCGAGGTTGCCACGGCTTCCGTCCTGAGCGCGTTGCGCGAGACGGCGGCCAGCGCGTCAAGCGAGATGGGCGGGTGAGCCGGATCAAAAGCCGGATAGGACGCGGTCGTCGCCGGCAGACGGAGGGCCGTCGCCTGTTGTACGGCGGGAACACGGAACGTGGCATCGAAGAAGGCTTCGAGAAAGATGCGGGTAAGGTCGGCGCTGACTCGCCGGGAGTCGATGGACGTGGCGGCGAGTTCGATCGCGTGGGTTTCGTCCGCCTGGGCGGCGGCCGAGAGGCCGGGAAACCGAACGGTGTTTCCGCTGCGGTCCACAAACCCCCGCGAGGTGACCTGGACGATCCCGCGCACTGTCCCTGAGGCGGGGTTGGGGGCGAGGGCATATCGCACGTCGCCGAAGTAGGCCCGGCTGTAGGCGAGGAAGAGTTGAGCAAAGAGCGACGTGTCCCGCGCGAAGGCCTCTTCGTCGAAGTCGAGATGGGCCTGCCAATGCCGGATGGCGTCGGTGAGCCGATGGAGCTTGTCCAGATCCACCCGGCGACGCGAAGGATCGGCGAAATCGTCTGCCATGTCGGAAAGGACGCTGAAGGACGTGGCCTTGTTCCCGACCTCCTCGTGAATCCGTTCCACCAACGCCTGCACGGGGGCTCGGAGCCTGCCGCCGACCGTGATCGGCGCACCGACCGATCGTGCGGCAGGGGTCCCTGCTGCCGTCCTGATGGGCAGGCTGCTGCCATCGTGGGCTTGTTGGGTACAGGTCCGGAACTGTTCCGCCTTCGCCGAATCGCCCGCCAGCTTTTCCTCAAACGAGGAACGATGGACATCGAAATGCTCCCGCAGATCGAGGAGCGAAGACGTACAGGCGGTGAGGAGCGGAAATGTCAGGAGTGCCGCGAGACCAAGGCGAGTCATGCATGTCTCCAATCGCGGATGTTATCGAGGATTCACCGCCAAGTGCGGTGCTGAAATGTTCGCAAGAGCCATGCCTTGATGGGGAGGGCCTGCAAGGCCTGAAAGAAAGGATTGCTCCCGAACGGGTGTCGCGCAGACTGTAGAGGGTGCGGATCAATCGGCCGGGAACGATACAGCTCTGTAGGGGTTTCGATACCGGCTCAGTGCTTCTTGTCTCTCTGCATAATCTTATCGGTCCAGGCCAGGAGAATGGCGGAGCCGAGAAAGGTGAGGTGGATGAAGATTTTCCATTTGATGTCGTCGTAGTTTTCGTTGTGGATGTTCACGAACGATTTCAAGAGGTGGATGCTCGAAATGCCGATCAGCGACGCCGCCAGCTTGATCTTAATTGTGCCGGGGTCGATGTGCGTCAGCCAGTCCGGCCGATCCGGATGCTCTTCCAGATCCAACTTGCTGACGAAGGTGGCATACCCGCCGATGATGACCATGGTGAGCAGATTCGCCACCATGGTGACGTCGATCAATCCCAGCACGCCCAGCATGAAGATGGTCTCTTCCTGCTGATTGATATGCCGGACCATCTCCCAAAGCTCGATCAAAAACTTGTAGGCGTAGAGCAGCTCCGCGACGATGAGCCCTCCATACAGCGGCGCTTGAATCCAGCGGCTGGCAAAGACGACGAGTTCAAACAGATGTTCGATCTGGGCAACCGGGGTCCGGTGCGATCGTGTCGGAGTATGGGACGGGGACGAATGCTCGCTGGACATCAGGCCTCCTCAACCAGTCATAGGCCCGCTCAGGGCCACGTGTGCCGCGTATCCTAAAGTGCGTCGTACGACCTGTCAATTCAGCTGTGAGAAGTTCAGCGACTCCGCCGGAGTGTCGCCGGCTACGCAGCGTTGGCGGTGATCGACGGGACGGTCGGTGAGGAGGGCGGCGCCGCGCTTGAATGTGCCGCTGACTGCGTCTTGAGCAACGTGGCCGCGCGCTTTCCGGCCAGACGAATGTGCTCGGCGCCCGTTCGTGCGGGATGGTCCGGCGTGAGTTGCGCGAGCAGAAGATCGGCAAACCCGTTGATGGAGGTCAGGAGATTGTTCAGATCATGGATCAACCGGGGCGGAGCGGTCGCGATGTCGGGGCACGGTTCACCCGACTTGAGCAGCCCGGCACGTCCATTCACACGGGCCAGGGCCCGTTCAATGGTGCGAGCTTGTTCGGCGTCGGTCGACGGGAGCAGGGAGAGAACCTCGTGAACGCCTTGCCGCAGCATGAGAAGCTGAACGGATTCGTCCATCTTCATGACCAGCCCGATGATTGCAGTGGCGGGTGAGGCGGTGTGGATCGTGCGCAGTTCGGTCCGTGCCGTTGCTTCGTCGACAAGGATCAGATCGACTCGGTGTGACTGGAGATAAACCAGCGCCTCAGGAACGGTGGTCACGGATGCCACGTTCAGAGGTTCAGCAAAGTGTGTGTGCATCCATGCGTCGAGGGTCCCGACGAGGGGGGCTTGGGACCCGAGCAGCAAAATGGACGTTGGTTCGTGTACGCGCATTGTTGTCTCGGCGGATGCTGACCAAGTCCGCCAGCGGCGTCCCCTGCCTCCGCCGAAGCGCTTCGCGCAGGCAGGCGGCCTTGTTGATCCTCTTGTGCCGATGGATCGGTTTTGTCTCTCCCGTTTAGCTTGTCGAGTTCAAGGGGCTTCACGGATTTTTTCTGCGGCTCTCCAGTCCGGCCCGTCCGAGAATCGCTCGCGTGTCGTTCTTATCGGCTGGATGCCGGCGATCTTGAGCATGGCGAGTCCGGAGGATCGCCGTGGCGTTCACGCAGGCGGCTGAGTATCCGGTTGCGGCGGCACACGGGCCAGGAGCGCGCCCTCCAATTCTTGCAGGAGTGTTTGCAAGGCGCGGCCCTGCGCCCGGGCCGGGTGTCCATTCGCAACGCTCTGCGCCTGCCACTGGACAAATTTCTCCGCCCCCAGCATGGCCGCGCTCTCCGCAAGGTCGCTGAGCCGCCGGCGTAGATTGTCGGAGAAGGGCTGGTCCGAGTCGTCGAGCTCCAATACCACGATCGGGATCGTGGCGGTTACTTGCGCCGCAAACGTCCGGATCAGTTCGCGGTAGTCTGCCAGACCGCATTCCAGCTGGTCCATCGCCTGCTGTTGAGGCTGCAACAGGGCCGGCTGCGCGCGGATCAGCTCCGCCACGCGCCTGAGCAGCTGCGTTTTGTCGATGGGTTTCACCAGAAAGCCGGCGCATTGTAAGGCCTGCGCTTGTTTGACGGTGTCGAGATCGGCTTGCGCCGATGCGATCAGGATCGGAACAGGGCGCCAGGCCGGCAAGGTCTTGACCTTTGCGATAAACTCCAGCCCGTCCATTTCTGGCATCATGTAGTCGGTGATGATCAGCTGAAGGCCGGGAGTCTCCGTGGCCGCCGCCAGGGCCTCCTTGCCGTTTTTCGCGACGACGGTCTGGTACCCCCCCCCCCGCAGCATGAGCGCGAGCAGCGTGGCGTTGACCGGATTGTCTTCCACGATCAGAATAGACATTATCCTCGTTCCTTTCCCGGTACGGTATGGGGGTGAAACCGCCTGTTCATGGGTTACACCCATCCGGTCTGCCCGGAGGCGTAGCGTCCGTATCATCGGAGACCGGACGCAATGGGCGGCTCTCTGCTGTGTTGGCGGTTGAACCCGGCGCAGGAACCCAGCGGGCGAGGATGTCGGCCAAGGCCACGGAGTGGACGGGTTTACTCAGATAATCGTCCATTCCGGCAGCCAGACATTGTTCGCGGTCACTTGCCATGGCGTTTGCCGTCATGGCGATAATCGGGGTGTGGCGAGCGGTTCCTTCCCGCTGTCTGATGCGTCGGGTGGCTTCGAATCCGTCCATTTCAGGCATCTGGCAGTCCATGAAAATCAATGCGTACGGGATGCGGGAGCAGGCTTCGACCGCTTCCCGGCCATCGGCGACGACATCGACGCGGCACCCGAGCTTCTCCAGCATCTTGACGGCGACTTTCTGGTTGATGACGTTGTCTTCCGCCAGCAAGAGGCGTCCGTCGATCCGCGCATGGGCTTCCGCCAGGCTATGGAGGGTGATCAACGACGAATCCTGCGGCGTCTTGGCGGGAGTGCGCCCCATGACCAGCCGGAGGGAGTCGTAGAGCTGGTGTTGGCGAATCGGTTTGGTGAGGTATGCGGAGAATCCTCGCTGCTGCGCCAGCTTGGCATCGCCGCGCCGGGTGAGGGAGGTCAGCAGCACCAGCCTGGTTTGCGTGGCGCCCGTCGCGGTGTTGATCGCTTCGGCCAGCCGCATCCCGTCCATGCCAGGCATCTGCATATCGATGATCGCCAGGTCGAATGGATGGCCCGATTGATGCGCGTCCTGAATGAGCGCCAGGCCCGCCGGTCCGTCTTCGGCGGACGCATGCGTCATGCCCCACGCGCGCGCATGATGTTCGAGCAACAAGCGGTTCGTCGCATTGTCGTCGATCAGACAGACGCGGAGCCCAGCCAGGTCCTGGGCCGGCGTCGGAGGAGCCGGTCTGTGCGGCGGACGTTCCAATTCGATGGTGAACCAAAATGTGCTTCCGGATCCCGGCAGGCTGTCCGCTCCGATCTCACCCCGCATCAACTCCACGAGTTGTTTGGAAATAGCCAATCCCAGGCCCGTTCCGCCAAACCTCCTGGTGGTCGATCCATCGGCTTGGCTGAAGGATTGGAACAATCTGGCGCGGCCTTCCGGCGTGATGCCCACGCCGGTATCCGTCACGGTGAATCGGAGCGTGACAGATCGATCCGATTCCTTCAGCACGGACAGGGCGAGGACGACTTCTCCCCGCTCGGTGAACTTGATGGCGTTTCCAAGCAGGTTGGTGAGAATTTGGCGGAGACGCCCTGGATCGCCTTTCACGTCCGCCGGCACCGCGCCATCGACAAGTCCCACCACTTCCAGGTCTTTGCGTTGAGCCGGTTCAGCCAGGAGGTCGAGCGTCTCTTCGACGGTTGTGCGCAGATCGAACTCGATGATTTCGAGCGCCAGTTTCCCGGCTTCGATTTTCGAGAAGTCGAGGATGTCGTTGATGATCGCCAAAAGGGCCTCACCGGACCGCCGGACCGTTTCCGCATACTCGCGCTGTTCTGGCGTTAACGGAGTGTCGAGCAAGAGTCCGGTCATGCCGATGACCCCGTTCATCGGCGTGCGGATTTCGTGGCTCATGGTGGCGAGGAACTCGGACTTTGTCCGGATGCCTGCCTCCGCGGCCTCCTTCGCGGTGATGAGATCGCGTTCCATCCGTTTACGGAGGGTGATATCTCGACAGGTACAGAGGATGGTCTGTCGGCCTGTGCCGGGTTCTTCCAAGAGGGTCAGCGAGAGATCCACATGGAACGCGTCACCGGTTTTCTTTTTCCCCACCACTTCGCCTTGCCACTGCCCGTCCGCGTGCAGGACAGGGAGATAAAGCTGCTCAATCATGGACGCCCATTCTGAGTGGTAGAGGTCTTTCCAGCTGTGACCGAGCAGTTCGTCGACAGTATAACCATAGATCGCGGCGTGCGCCGGGTTCATGTAGATGTACTCGCCGGTGTCGTCGAGCAGCGCCGTCCCGTCTTGCGCGTGATTGACGGCTTGCTGGAGTCTGAATCGGGACGCCTCGCTCTTCTTACGGTCGGTGATATCGGTAATCGAGGCGAGCACCTGATGCCCTTGCGGGGTATTGACCGGAGTCAACCCGATCTCAAGGGGAAACTCCCTTCCATCCTTGCGGCATCCGTAGAGTTCTCGGCCTTTGGCCATCGGTCTGGACGCCCCTGAGGCTACGAACGACATTCGTTGACCATGATGGGTCGTTCGGAAGCGTTTCGGAAGAAGGATCTCCACCGGTTGTCCGATCAGTTCGTCGCGGCGATAGCCGAACGTTTGTTCTATCTGGGGGTTCGCCAGAGTGATCCTTCCGTCGTCCGCCACCATCAACATGCCGACGTAACTCGATTCGAACACCTGCGTGAACTGTACTTCGGCGGCTCTCCGATCGGTGATGTCTTCGGAAATGCCTAAGAGATACTGCGGCACGCCGGCGGTATCGTACAGCGGGAGCTTTTTGGTCTGCAGGATGCGGATGCCCCGGTGTTTGGTCTGAATCTCTTCCTCGGGAATTTCCAGCATGGCGCCGCTGGCCAGGACGGCGCGGTCTTTGCCGGTAAAGAAGTCGGCCTCTTCTTGGGGAAAGAAATCGTAGTCCGATTTCCCCAGCAATTCCTCGCGCGAAAAGCCGGTGAGGCGCTCGCCCGCCTTATTGAATTCAACGAAGCGCAGAGTCTTGGCATCCTTCACAAACACCATATTGGGCAGGTGGTCGAACACCGCATTCAGCAACGCCTGGGAGTGCTGCAGTTGCAGCTGGTCTTCCCGTCGTTCCGTGATGTCTTGCACCGTGCCCGCTGAGCGTTGTGGCCGCCCCTCGCGATCGTAGTGCGTCCCGCCGCGTTCCTGCACATACTTGATTCGTCCATCCGGCATCAGCAGCCGATGGACGATCTCGTAGGGGGTGCGGTTCTGCACCGAGCGCGTGTAGGCCTCATTCACGAGCGCCCGGTCGTCGGGATGGACGGCGTTGAGAAAGGCCTCGTAGGAGGCGCTGAACTGCGCCTGGTCGATCTCAAAGATCCGGAAGATTTCGTCCGACCACAGCAGCCGGTCGTTCACCAGATCCAGTTCCCAGTTTCCCAGATGCGCCATGGCCTGGGCTTCCCGCAGTCGGGCTTCGCTTTTGCGCAGCGCCGCGTCCTTCTGCTTTCTTTCGGTGATGTCTTCCGTGGTGCCGACATGGCCGACCACTTGATCGGTCGCGTTCCTCAACGGGCGTGAGCGGGCATGCACCCAGCGGATCGTCCCGTCGGGCCGTTGCATCCTGAACTCAAGCGAAAATTCTCCCCCAGTCTTCGCGGTCTGACTCCAGGCCGTAGACACTGTGGGGCGATCCTCCGCAAAAATGGCTCGACTCCACCCTTCGCCCAAGCTCTCTGCGAGGGATAGCCCGGAGATCGTCCGCCAAGCATCATTGGTATAGAGATAGCTTCCATTCGCATCGGTTTCAAAGATGCCGACTGGGGAGGTGGCCGACAGGGTTTCAAATCGCAAACTCTGCTCCTGCAGTTCCCGTCCATGCCTGACTTCGTCCGCCAAAGTTGCTGCGAGCCTGTCGGATTGGATTGCAACCGCATGCTCTTGTACGGCCAGAATCGATTCAAGGGTCGCGACACGGTCCTGCAAGGAGGCGAGCTGGTTCGTTGCCAATGCCTGATCGACCGACGAGGTGGTTACTGTTGGGGGAAGGATCAGCCGATTGTGCTCGAATGGCGCCAGGGTCAGTTTGGTTGAGAGGGCGAACGCTTTACAGAGGTCGGCGGTATCTTTCGTGACGGGAATGTTCGCAAAGAGAATCACTGTGAACATTTCGCCGGTCGCGAGCAACCCTCCGAAGCCGAACACGGATTGAATGCCAAACGGCACGACGAATTCGGTCTGGCCCGGCACGTAGGGACTGCCGAGCGCCTGTGGGACATGGAAGGCGTTGAAGGTGGTGGCGTATTGATCCATCAAGAGGGAGGAGCCGGCTTGTTCGAGAAACGGCAGATCAATGTGAAATTGGGCGAAGAGCTGGGAGAACATCGGCAGTTTGGCCAGGGCATCCGGTCCGCTCAGCGGGATGACGCGGAAGCGGCTGGATTGAGCCGGGTGGTTCCAGCCTTCAACGGCTCCCGTGCTGGCAAGCAGAGTCAAGCACTTCATGCCGGGATTGGCAGGTTTGCCTCCAAGGCGGGCATCGGCCAGCGCTTGCAGTTCGGGGCTGAGCCGGTCGTAGGGGTGAGTCTTGAACAACCGTACGAGGACGCAGGCCGGATCTTCGTCCGGTCCGGTCGTCAGAGTGGTATAGAGGTATCGTGTAATTCGGTCTGCCGCGATTTCAATGGAAGACGCATCGGTCCCAAGCTGTCGCAAGGCCGCACTGCAGGCGGTCATGTCTTGGAGCCGGAATGTGGAGACGTCGAACATGGCGTCCTCGGGGCGCAGATAGACGGAGGGCTGCGGAGATCCACATCTTTTTCGGATCGAAACCGGACAAACTTGATGCGGTAACCGTCGCGCAGGCTGGTGAGGATTGCAGGGAAGGGAGGGCCGGATGTCTTGTCAGGTCGTGACCCCCCTGTATCGGTGTTTGCCGAAGAATCTTTAGGCGGGCGCGTGCTGGGAAGGCTGGTCTTAGGGGGATTTGGAGGGCAGCGGCGGTATAGAGCCCTTGAAACTCCCGGCGTACATGGCGGCCACTTGAGATCGCCGTCCGATCTGGAGTTTGGAGTAGATGTTCGCCAGATAATTTTTCACGGTCTTCTCGCTCAGATCCAGGCGTTGCGCGATTTCCTTGTTGGTCAGGCCTCCGGCGACATGGGGCAGGATGCGCTGCTCTTGGGGGGAGAGGAGTGATCGTTTGGCAGGGGGCCGGCCGGCCGGCAGGTGCTTCATCCACGAGAGCGTATGGGTGGCCAGGCGCGGGTCGATCAAGGGTTGTCCGGCGGCGACGGTCTTGATGGCGCGGATCAGCGCGGCGGAGGCAATGTCTTTCAGCACATAGCCCTGGGCGCCGGAGAGAATCGCTTCAAGGACGGTGTGTTCATCCGCGAAGCTGGTCAGAAAGAGGATACGGATCTTGGGGTGGGCCGAGAGAATCTCGCGTGCGGCATCGATCCCGCTGCCGTCCGGCAGGCGGATGTCGAGCAACACGACGTCGGCCTTTGTGCGACGGCATTGCGCGATGGCATCGGCTTTACTCCGGGCTTGGCCGATCACTTTCATCCCCGGTGTCAGATCGAGCACGGCGCCGAGCCCGATGCGCACCACCTCGTGGTCGTCGACGATCAGCAAGCGAATGGGCGAGGGTTTCGTTTTAGCAGGCATGAGGCTCTCCTGTGGGGACGTCGATCGTGACTGAGGTGCCGCGGTCCGGCGTGCTGTCGAGCGTGAACTGCGCGCCGATGGTTCTGGCCCGTGCGGCCATATTGGCCAGTCCGTGGCCGCGGCGGCGTTTGCGGCCGGGGTCAAAGCCTGTGCCGTCATCGGTGACGCGCAACCGGATGGAGCGGCCGGTCTTCGTGAGGCTGACAGCACGGTGTGTCGCGCCGGCATGGCGGACACTGTTGCTCAAGGCTTCTCGCGCAATACTCAGCAACTGCTCGCCGATCGCCGGGGTGATGACCGTGAGCGCAGTGGGGTCGATAATCAGCTCGGGCGCGGTGCGAGTTTCCGATGAGCAGGAGGCGGCGAGCTGGTTCAGGGCCACCGTGAAATCCAGTGTCGGCGCCGTGCGGCAGGTCAGGTCGGTGATGAATTGCCGGACTTCCAAGACGAGATGGTTCAACTGCCGGATAGCTTGAGTGACATGCTGCTTGGATTTGCGCGGGGCTTTCCCCGCCAGCAGTTTCCCCGCTTCGAGCTGCATGCCGACGGCATAGAGGGATTGGAGAATATTGTCGTGCAGGTCCTGGCTGATCCGCTCCCGATCGGCCAAGGCCTGTTTGCGGTCGGTGATATCCTCCACGACCGCGAGCACGAGCGGCGCATCGTGCCCGTGAACGGTGAGATGACTCGCGCGGACGGACACCCAGATGACTTCGCCGTTTTTTCGGATATACCGTTTCTCGTACGTGTAGGCCTGCCGCTGCCCTGTGAAAAACTCGTCGGTCAACACCAGATTCTTGGGCAGGTCGTCGGGATGGGTGTAGAGCGCGTAGGTATGGCTGATCACCTCCTGTTCGGTATAGCCCGTGAGCGCGCAAAAAGCTTTGTTGGCGCTCAGGATGTGTTTGTCGGCACCGACGACGACCAGCCCCACCGGGGCGTCGGCGACGAAGCGCTGCCAGCGTTCCTCGCTCTCCCGCAGAGCGGCTTCGGCTTCCTTCTTCTCCGTGACATCGGTCCCGACGGTGAGGATGCATCTGGTGCCGTTGAGCTCGATCAATTCACTCGAGACCAGGCAGTGCCGCAAGCGCCGGTCTTTGGTTTGGAAGGTGAATTCCACTCCTCGGAGAGTTCCCGTTTCCAGGAGTTGCGTGACGAATCTCGTCCGGTCTTCCGGCTTCGGCCACAGTTCAATGGCGATGGTGGTCTGTCCGACCGCTTCATGGCGCTGGAACCCAAAGAGCTGCAACGCGGTGTCGTTGACTTCGAGGCAGCGGCCGGTGGCCAATTCGGTGATGAGCACCGGATGGGGGCTTGACCGGAAGGCAATCTCGAAGCGCTGTTCACTCTCACGCAGCGCCAGTTCGGTTTGCTTGCGGTCCGTGATATCGCGCGTGATCGCTAGTTGAGCCATGGTTCCGTCGGAGGGATTGCGGAGCGGTACGGCATGGGTTTCCATCCAACGACGGGTCCCCCGCAGGCCCACCACCTCAAATTCCATGGATTCCTTCTGCCCCCTGCAGACCTGTTCATTCATCCTCCGAAAGGCATCGCGATGGGATTCCGCGATGAGCGGATAGATGCAGCGACCGATCACGTCTTGCACGTTGTCGGCCTCGATCATGGCCAGCCCCGCGGCGTTCATTTGGAGCAATGTCCCGTCGGCCGCAACCAGCTTGACGCATTCCGGCGAGGTTTCGATGATGCTCTTCAAGTGCTGCTCGCTCAAGTGTAGGGCTTCCGCGGAGCGCCTATTCTCACTGACGTCGCGGACAATGCAGGCGACGGTGGCCCGGGTGCTCGCACTCGCCGGAATACGGCTGAGGATGGCGGAGAAGTGTCGAAGCCGGCCGTTTAAATGAAGCGAGTACTCGACCGACTCGGGTGTTCCCGAGTCCAGGACCCGGCGAAGGATGGCGCGGTAATGGGTTCCTGCCTCCCGGCCATGGATCTCGTCCATCGATTTGCCGACAATCTCCTGCCTGGGAAGCAGCAGAAGGTCGTCGTTGCGCGTCCACACATTCAGATAGACGCCGTGCTCGTCCAATTCGAATGCCAGGTCGTCGAGCGCATTCAGGAACGACCGGAGCCGTCCTTCACTGTGCCGGCAGGCATCTTCCGCCCGGCGGAGATCGGACTGGTCGACGTAGAGCCCGACCGCTGTCTTCAGCTGTCCGCTGGTATCTTCGACGAACACCGGCCACAACAACAGCTCCAGGAGCTTTCCGTCTTTCCGCTGCCGGCGGAGCGAAAGCGGGCCACGAATCCCGTGGTGTGTGCCGTAGCTCCAGAGGGCATCGGCTTCTGCTTCCTGCCCAGGAGGGACATACGGAAGTTCCCGGCCCAGGACCTCCTCTTTCGTCCAGCCGAAGAGTCTGGTGGCGGCTTGATTCCAGCTGGTGATCCGTGCGCTGGCATCGAGACTGACAATCGGAAGGGGAGACTCCTGCACCAGGGTATGGAGGAACTGCGAGGTGGCTTGTAATTGCTGATCCCGATCTCGGATGAGTTCTTGTGTCTGTCGCTGTTCCGTGATGTCTTCACAGACAATGAGAATGATCGGGTTCCCGTCCGGTCCGGTGATGGCCCGTGCCCGTTCTTTGACCCAGAGGAGGTGTCCGTCCTTTCTGACTTTTTGGATTTCCCAGTCGAAAGTTCGCCCCGGGCTCTGTGAGCACACGCGGAGTTGTTCCAGCACGGTAGGATGATCCGCGGCTTGGAACACGGCGAATACCGATTGTCCGACCAATTCGCTTTCGCGATACCCCAACTCTTCTGCCCCGAACCGGTTGACAGAGAGGACCGTGCCGTCAGGCGTCAGGGTGAAGTACATCGTGGGGTTGTGTTCGTAGAGGGCGTGATACCGTTGTTCGCTGGCTTTCAGCGCGGCCTCAGTCTGTTGCCGCCGCTCGATCTCTTCCTGAAGGTCACGCACGGCGCGTTCGAGGCCGGCGGTGCGTTCCCTGACACGATGCTCCAGGGTCGCTTGTAGATCAAGAAGGGCCAGCTCGGTTTCTTTCCGGCGGGTGATATCTTCGGTCGTGCCCGCCATGCCTGCGACGTGGCCGTCTGAGTCCAGCACCGCGCGGCCTCGACAGGAGACCCATCGGATGATTCCGTTCGGCGTGACGATTCGATGGTCGAGATGGTAGGGCTGACGGGTTTCGATTGCGGTCTGAATCGCCGCCTGTAACTGCGGCCGATCCGATTCATGCACGAGGCGCAAGAATCCTTCGAACGTGCCGGAAAAATCGCCCGGCGAGAGCCCGAAAATCGTATCAGCCTGCGGGGACCACGCGATTCCTCCGGTGGCGAGCCGCCATTCCCATGTGCCGATTTGCGCCGCCTCCGCTGCACGGTGGGCGGGGGAGGAAGTCGACAGCGCGGCGCGTTCCGGCGTGATGCCGTCACTGGCTTGGGTCTCGGTCGGCGCGGAAGAGCGGGGATGGGACATGACGCGTCGTGCCTCGGTTCGCTGGTCAGCCGGGATGGCCACCGGTCCGCCCGCGGAGTGATTCTCATCAATCTCTGCGACGGCCCTGGCGGAGTGCCTAGCATAGAACCTGGGACCCCTGAATTTCTAGAGGGCGCGGGAGTCAAAGCAGTGGAATGCTCAAGGTCTAGCAGGCTGCGGAAAAACTCGATTGTTGCACAACGCACCGCGGCCAACTCACTCGCCGTGTCGGCGCCGGAATAGCCCACAGGATGCGCAAACAGGCCGTCCAGCAAGGCCGCAGCGAGCGAAGAGGCGAATCGTACTCTGCGCTGTACGTTGAGCCTCTGAGCGATGCGAGAACGCCGCTGGCGGACTTTTTCCGCATCCTGCTAGAAGCGGGGGTCTCGCGAGGCTGTCTGAGTCGTTCGGATATACCAGCTCACGGCCTCGGTGCGCCGGCGTACTTGGAGCTTGTCGAAGATATTGGCGAGGTAATTTTTGATGGTCTTGTCGCTTAAGCGAAGGTCCACCGCAATTTCTTTGTTGGTCTTGCCTTCCGCGAGCAGGGGCAGAATGGCGCGCTCTTGAGGGGAGAGGCGTGTGAGGCGATCCTGGGAATGGCCGGCGGCGGCGTGGGATCGGTCGCGGATCCAATGCAAGGTCTGCTGGGCCACGCGCGGATCCAGATAGCCATGGCCGCTGGCGACGGTGCGAATGGCCTGAATCAGGTCCGTGGTTCGGACATCCTTGAGCGCGTAGCCGTGGGCTCCGCCTTGAACGGCCTCGACCACCATGGCGTCCTCCGAAAAACTGGTCAGCATCAGGACGCGGGTGGCCGGCGTGGTCGCGAGCAGCCGGCGGCAGGCCGCGATCCCGGAGCCGTCGGGAAGCTTCACGTCGAGCAATACGACACTGGGTCGGAGACGTGCAGTTTCTGTGACGGCAGCCTCGACCGACGCGGCTTCACCGACGACCCGGAAATCCGGCTCGAGGTTCAGGAGCGTTCGGAGACCCTGCCGGACGACTTCGTGGTCATCGACGATGAGGAGTGTGGTGCGTGCCGGTTTCATACAGGCGCTAAAATCGGTTCCAGTAAAAATTCCGCTGAAATGCGAGTGCCCTGACCGGGCTTCGAGCGGAGCAGCAAGCTGCCGCCGAGTTTCCTGGCCCGCGCTTCCATATTCATCAAGCCATACCCCTTGGGGTGCGCGCCGGTTTCGACAAATCCCTTTCCGTCGTCGCAGATACTGATACGCACTCGGTTCCCGTGCGTCCTGATTGTCACCTCGGCGTGAGTCGCCTGCGCATGGCGGACGCAATTGCTCAAGGCCTCTCGCACAATGTTCAGAATCTCCTGCTCTTCCTCCCGGGTGAGTACGTCCAGTGCCGAAGGCTGCAGGCTGAGCGTGATCGTGACGCCGCTGAGTTGCTCGTAACTGCCGGCCACCTGCCTGAGTTCCTCAGACAGGTCCATGTCCTGCACCGATCCATCCGCAAGCCCCTTGATGATGCCTCGCACCTCGTGAATCAAGCGATTGAGCTGATCCACGGCATGGCTGTATGGGCGATCGGCCCCTGGTCGTGGTGATGTATTGGTACGGTGGGAGGTTTCCAGGCTGAGCCCGATGGCATACAGCGATTGCAAGACCGAGTCGTGAAGATCTCGGCTGATGCGGTTCCGGTCCTCCAACAAACTGCTCAAGCGTTTTTCCGTGGCTTTGAGCGCGACCGTCAGCTGGCCTCCGGCCGGCGGGGCGAGCTTGGGAAAGCGATGGCTCTCGCTGCTGCGCCTCTGGCCTTCCCCTTGTCCGAATTGATGACGACGGGCGAGGGGCGGAGATTGCCGAAACCCATCGATGATGTGGAGTCTCTTTCCTTCATTCACTATGTCATTCCTCCTCTCCGTTCAACCAGCTCGGCGCAGGGCAATCGAACCTCTTGTTGAGCGTATCCCAACTAAGTGGAGAGTAGTACGCGAAGACAAGCCTATTCGTCACCTGGCGGATCCGCCAGGTGACAAATCGGCCAATTACAAGAAATGTGTTTCTCAAGTCAGAAGTACATGGGCCTAAACAAGGAGGGGAGTATGGAAATGCAGACGGGAATCGAATTTTCTGAAGGAGATATGCAAGTCAAGACGCTGACTTCTTCTGGTGAGCTGGATCAGGCATACCGGCTCCGGCATAGGGTGTTCGCGGAAACCCTGCGATGGGTCTGTCCGTCCGATGATGGACGAGAGATGGATATGTATGATCTTTGGGGGACATCGATTGGGCTATTCAGCCGAGAGGGGAGAATTCTCGGCCTTGCCAGACTATTGCCGTCCACAGGGCAATTCATGCTCGAGCATGATCTCCGCATGTTGCTTCCCTCAGGGCATCTGATACGCAAGGAGCGAGATACTGCTGAAATCACAAGGCTGGCGATTGACCCCATGATCATAGACAAGGGATTGTCTGCTCGGATGATGTTGAGCCTCATCAAGGGAATCTACCAGTGGGCTCTGGCCCAGGATGTCCGATATCTTTACCTTGAGGTTGAGCATCGGCTCTTTCGGATGTTGAATGCGATGGGGATTCCCTGTGACCCGCTGGGTCCGCCCGTAGCGCTTCCTCCAGCTGGAGCAGTATCAATTGCTGCGACGATTGATATCGTCAGATGTGAGACTGTCCTTGCGCAGAAACGGCCACAGCTCATGGCATGGATGGCAACTGTGAGCCCATCAAGTGTGAATGTGGTGGCCGAACAAACTCTTCTCCACACAGAGGTGGCGGTTTAAGAGACATGAGTCTCTGGATAGACGGTGGTTCAATTTGCGAAAGAATGTGAGGCCGGAAGGGGCGATTCTCAAATGAGAAAATGGAAGGTGGACGGATTAGGCTACAAGATTTGGGAGGCCATGCTGAACCGCTACGGCAACAGCTTGCGTTCGTGAAGAGACGTCGAGTTTTGCAAAAATGCTTTCGACATGGAAGCGAACGGTTCGTTCTGTCAGGCCAATGATCTGACCTATTTCTCCGTTCGTTTTACCATCCTTGATCCAATTGAGGATGGTGACTTCCCGAGGAGAAAGCATGGTAACGCAGTTGTTCATTGAGGTTGAAGTTTTCGATGCGGCTCTCAATAAGGCCAGATGAAGGTGTTGCCCAAGATAGGAAAGCATCTGCACATACCGGTCGTTTCTTACGGGCGTTTTTCCGGCGAATGCAAAGAATGTTGCCACTCCGCAAGAGGCGTCGAGTGCTCCGGTCGTTACGCCATCAATCAGCCCATATCCGGCTGCGGCTTGGAGGAACTCTTTCTCCTCCTCGGTTTCTACCTTGGCGTACACCTGATTCCAAACCTGTGTCTGATTGGAGCGTACCAACTCATGGAGAACGGGATCTACCTTCCCGTAACTATTTTTCCAATATTGAAAGAGCCAAGTTTGCGGGAAGCTTATGTTTAAGACGTCGGAAAACCCATCGAAGGTGCCGTCGGGGCTGAATCGAATAAGGCCTCCGATCAAACGCTCAAATGGAAACAGTTCTTTTGTGCGAATCAGTACGTTTTTGACATCTTTGGAGGATTGAGCCAGCGCAGCATAGTGAATGACTTCCATCAGACATTGAAGTTCGCTTCTGGAAGCTTGGTCAAAGAGACTGGCGGGGAATGGGAATACGGCAGTGTTCATCTGGGAAGCTCCTTCCCGTTCACTTCTACAGGACGATGCTAAGTTAGCAATCCCGGTGAGTTTTCGCAATAGCAGTCTTTGAGGCTGGAATTCAGTATTCCCAATTCAGGGTCTAGACACTCAATCGGGCACGATATACCATCAAAGTTTTCTAAATCTGTTCAAAGGAACTGAATTATGAATTGGTTTGGTCTTTCGGTGGTTTGGGTATGGCTAATACTAACTCCAATGGCAGCAAATGCTCAGGCTCTTCGATTTCAGCCCCAAGGTGCAGCAGCGTCTGGGCAAGGTCATGCTTTTGGTGCGCAAGCCGATGATGCGACCGCCATCCATTTCAACCCCGCAGGGTTGACCCAAGTCGAAGGTCTGCAGACTCTTTTGGGAACAAGCCTGATGGGCGGATCGATTAAACATACAGCTTCATCGGGTGTTGATACCAGAGGAGACTTTGGCGGGAGTATTTCTACTCCTCTTCCAAGTTACTTCTATCTCAGTGCCAATTTAGGCTCAATCGGAATCCCAAGCTTGTCAGCAATGACCGTGGGGATCGGGCTGACCTCACCGTATGGTTCGAGTACGAGATATCCAGTTGATGGTGTGTTCAATACCGCTGTGACATCAGCTGCGCTGCCACTCATCGATATCAAGCCAACCCTTGCGTACAAGGTCAATGAGGACCTGTCGTTGGGGCTTGGTGCTGATATCTACACCTTCTCAAGTTTTCTCGGGCAGGGCCATGTTGAGCAAAAACAAGTGGGGGCCGGTCTCTTTGGGATTCCGGCAGGGGCGTCTGTTGAATTGAATGGGAAAGGGACCGGAGTGGGCATAAACGCGAGCATGCTCTATACCCCGATCAGGAACAGCGACGGGAAGCCCCTCGCCTCGATTGGCCTGGTCTATCGTAGCCAGGCGGTCTTGCCGTTACGCGGCGCTCTTTTGGTGAACGGAGCCAAAGTGGCCGATGCCTCGACGAGTCTCGCGTTGCCACCTATTTATACAGCCGCCGCAGCCGTCTGGCCGGTCCGTACCAGTGAGCGGGAGTGGAAACTGGAGTTGGATGTGGATTTTGTTGGTTGGAAATCCAACAAAGATTTGAACGTCTATTTATCCAATGGATCAACGGTGCCTCAATCGCAACAATGGAAGACCGTTCAGGTCGTCTCGGTGGGTACTGAGTACAAGTGGCTCAACCCTTCTTGGTTGCCGCATTGGGACGTGGCAGCGAGGGCTGGATATACCAGGACCGAAAATCCCGTGCCGGATCTCACCTTCAATCCGGCAACCATTTCGTTATCATCCAACACGCTCTCACTGGGTGCCGGCTTTCTGTGCAAGCAGGGGGGACAATTTCTAGGCGCGATTCCCTGTGGAGGCGAATCCGCTCTCTGGCCAAAGGCAATCGGATTGGATATTGCTTATCAGGAATGGTTCTATGAACCGCGTACCGTAGTCGGCAATGTGAATCCTACGGTCAATGGCACCTATCACGCCTTTGTCCATCTCGGGACATTCAGCTTCAAATTTCTTTTCTGACCAGGCCCGTTCCCTCTCACTGAAGAGTTTTGCGGAGGGCGATGATCGTCCTGGCGTCCAGGCCGGCTTCTTCAAGTGCTGCATCGCTCGCTCCGACCAGAGCGTCTACGCTTCCGAATTCCTTGAGCAGCTTGGTGCGTGTGATCTCCCCGATCCCGATGATCTGATCCAGCTTGGACGCGGTGAAGGCTTTGCCGCGCAACTTGCGATGGTAGGTGATGGCGAACCGATGGGCTTCGTCCCGAATGCGTTGGACGAGGTGGGTGGCAGGGGCGTTCGGCCTCAATAAGATGGGATTCTTGCGGCCGGGGAGAAAGATGCGCTCGTCCTTTTCGCCGCGGGCCTTGGCCAATCCCATGATCGCCTGATCGCCATGGCCGGCCTGCTTCAGCCCCTCCATGGCGGCGGCCAATTGTCCCAAGCCACCATCAATCAGGATCAGATCCGGCCGTGCGAGATGTTCCGAGTCTCCATATCGTCGGGCCACCACTTCCTGCATACTGGCAAAATCGTTGGCGCCGATGACCGTCTGGATTTTGAAACGACGATAATCCGCCTTTTTCATCTGGCCGTCTTCCCATACGACCATCGAGGCGACCGACTGATTGCCCATGGTATTGGAGATGTCGAACCCCTCGATACGCCGGGGCGCTTTCTCCAGATGCAGCAATCGCTTTAGATCTTCAACCGCCTGCCGGTCGAGCGCTTCATCGCGCAGATGGTTGGCGGCCGAAGCCGCCGCATTTTCTTCCGCCAGCAGGACCAATTGGTGCTTCGTCCCCCGTTCCGGGGCGAGGACCTTTACGCCGGAGCCCCGTTTGTCGCTCAGCCATTGCTCGATCAGTTCCGCGTCGGCGAGCGCGGTGGGCACCAGCAGTTCTTTGGGCGGCTGGCCGTCTTTGTTGTAAAACTGCTCGATGGCCGACCGGACCAGATCTTCGTCGCTGACATCGGCCGATTGCGGCCAGAAGAAATCTTTCCGTCCGATGAGCAGCCCGCCTCGGACAAACAGTAATTGCAGATCAACGGCGGTGCCCTGTCGCGCGAGGCCGATCACATCCTGGTCGGTCGCCGCCGTCTGGGTGATGCGTTGCTTCTCCAGCGTGCGCTCGATTTTGAAGAGTCGATCGCGCAGTCGGGCGGCCTCTTCAAACTCCTCCCGCTCGGCGGCCGCTTCCATCTGGGCGCGAAGCTCGTCCAGCAGTTCATGGTCGCGGCCTTCCAGGAACTGGCGGACCTGGCCGACAATCTTGAAATAGTCTGCCTGCGATTGGTTCCCCGTGCAGGGCGCCATGCAGCGCTTGATTTCAAATTCCAGGCAGGCCCGCTCGGCGGTGCCGTCGATGTCGATCGTGCAGGTGGCGAGGGGGAACGATTTCTTGATGACCTTCAAGGTCTCGCGGAGCGCGCCGGCCGGCGTATAGGGGCCATAGTACAGTGCGCCGTCCTTCTGGACCCGGCGGACGATGGAGAGCCGTGGAAAGCGGTCTTTGATCGGCAGACGGAGGTAGGGATACTGCTTGTCGTCGCGCAGCACCACATTGAACCGCGGCCGATGGCGTTTGATGAGATTGCTTTCAAGGATGAGGGCTTCAAGTTCCGAGCGGGTGACGATGGTTTCGAGATCGGCAATCTGGCCGACGAGCAAGGTCGTTTTAGGCGAATGGTCGGCGCCGCGCTGAAAGTAGGAGCGGACACGGTCGGCCAGCGAAGCGGCTTTGCCGACATAGAGCAACTCACCGGACGCGTCTTTAAAGAGATACACGCCCGGATGATCGGGCAGGCGATCGAGCTTGGATTGAAGAACGTCATTCGTCATATGTCATACGTCAAGCGCAAGGATAACAAAAACATCCCTCCCAATTTTTGCCGGTTGACGATTGACGCATGTCGGTTGACGAGAGCTACTTCAGCCCCCGCACGAACGACGGGCTCAGGGTGCCGCGCGCGACTTCGGCCACCGGCCCCTTCATCGTGAGCGAAAAGTCCTTCGCCACTTCGATATTCAACGTGCCGCCCGGCATCTTGACCGTGACCGGACTCTTCACCAGGCCCAGGCGAACCGCCGCGCTGGCGGCGGCACAGGAAGACGATCCTGATGCCTGCGTCTCTCCGGCGCCGCGCTCCCAGATCAAGATGAAGATTTCTTTGGGGCCGGTCGGGATGGCCAATTGGACATTCGTCCGTTTCGGGAAGAGCGCGTGGTTCTCCAGGACCGGGCCGAGCTTCAGCAGATCTTCGCGCGACCAGGATTCTCCCGCCTGCTTGAAGACCACGCAATGGGGGTTCCCGACGCTCACGCCCATGAAGGACAACGCACGCCCGGCCGCGTCGATCGGCTGCTGAATCAATTCATCGACGGCCATGGTGCAGGGAAGGGCCGCCGGCTTGAACGTGGCCTGCCCCATCTCGACCGTCACGGCGCTCGCATCGCCATGGCGATCGATATGCAAATCGATCGTCACGAGGCCACCTTTGGTCTCGACGGTAAAATGTTTCTTCTTCGTCTTTCCGGTGGCATGCAGATAGCGGGCGAAAATGCGCAATCCATTGCCGGATTTTTCCGCTTCGCTGCCGTCCGGGTTGTAGATCCGCAGACCGAAGTCGGCTTTCTTGCTCGGGACGAGCGCGAGAATGCCGTCGCTGCCCAGGCCCCAATTGCGATCGCAGACCGCTTTGATGTTCTTGGGCGTGAGCTTGAAGGTCAGCTCCTTGGGGTCCATCACGATGTAGTCGTTACCGAGGCCGTGACCGCGGAAGAAACCGTTTTTCATGCGAGCTCCTTCTAGAAGATGACCGTCAACCGTCATGCGTCAATCGGGAGAAAGAAGGTACTTCGGAGGGCGTCATGCCGTCAACGGGGAGGAGAAAACAAGTTAATCAGTGCGTCCTCTCTACGAATGACGTTTGACGCTTGACGAATGACGCGGGCTAAACGATCTTCACACCCTGTGGCCGTTCGATGAGCTCGATCTCATAGCCGTCGGGGGCGTCGATGAAGAGAAAGCGGCTGCCGGACGATGTCTGGGTTGGGCCGTCCGTGATCTTGACGCCTTTGGCGGTCAGAGACGCAATGGTGTCGTCGAGGCTGTCGACCTGAAAGGCGAGATGGACCAGATCTTCCTGCACCTTCACGGGCCCGCTCGGAGGAAAGCTGGTGAGTTCGATCAATTCGTCGCTGTTGGGCACTTTCAAGAAGGCGAGGTGTGATCCGCGAGGCGAGGTCTTCCGTTCGATGACCTCAAGACCCAGTACGCCGGTATAGAATGCGATGGTCTGTTCCATGTCGCTGACGCGCATTCTGGTGTGGAGAAGCTTGGTCACGCGCATAGAGACTCCATAGGGGGAACGGGTGATGGTCGATGGTTGACGAAGGTAACATCCAACAGAACCGGTTCGCCCTTATTCACCATCGACCATTGACCATGAACCATTTCTTCTCCGGGGCCCTCAACCATTCTTATTTAGTTCGTGCCGGTCCGGCCGTTTTTCGCAGGAGCATTTCTGCGCTGCCTGGTATCAAAAAGTCCGGCATAGGGCCGACTTCCTGAAAGCCGTGTTTCTTGTAGAAGGCCCTCGCCGGTTCGTTGAAATCGGAGACGCAGGCAAACAGGTTCTTGGTTTTCGCGAAGACTGCGTGCTCTACGTGAGCCAGGAGCGCCCCGCCGACGCCGGATTGTCTCGCCCATGGAGCCACTCCGAGCAGTTCCAGATAATCTCCCAGCAAAAACTTCTCCCGGATGAGGGCCACGCCGGCGACTTTGTCGGCCACCAAGGCAACAATTGCGTCCCGTCCCTGGGGGATCGGCGCAAAGATCCGGTTCCAGTCGGTGCTGGTATAGCCCAGCGTTTTCCATGGATCTGAGTCCGCGAGGAACTGCACCACAGCGTCGCGGTCGGCGGCCTGCATGGATCTGATGCGGGGGGTGCTCATGGATGCTTTTGTTTGCAGGCCAACAATTCGCTCACGGTCATGGGCTTCAACGACTTTCGCGGGAGCACTTCAGTGGTCAGTCGTTCGATCACCGCTCTGGTCTGCTTGCCTTTGCCGTTGGCATGCAGCACGACGATGCTGCCGGGCTTGGCGCGTTTCTCGATGCGGGCCAGGATCTGGTCCGCCGTCAGCGTCGGATCGGGATCGCCCGACTCGATGCTCCATTGAATGAAACGCAGGCCGAGGAGTTTCACGACATCGACCGTGGTGTCGTTATATTCCCCATAAGGGGGACGAAACAGTGTCGCCTCGTGGGCATAGTGCTCGTTGAGGAGCCGGACCGGGGCGTGAATTTCTTTCTGCTGCTCCCCGGCATTGTGCATGGGCAGATGCGCATGGACTTCGCCGTGGGTGCCGACTTCAAAGAATTGGATTCCCAGGAGATGCTCCACTTCGGCGTCATGCTTCGCAATCCATTTGCCGGACATGAAGAACGTAGCGGGGATTTGGTGTTGGATCAGGTAGTCGACCAGCGCCTGGTCATAGCCCGGGCTTTTTCTTACGGGACAGAGATCGAACGTCAGCGCGATGCCCGGGCAGGAGGGCGGACCTGATTTGATGACCTGGGCCATCGCGTCGGAAGACGGCCATGCGCCCAGACTTCCAATGAGGAGGGCGCTCAATATCCATGGGAACGTTCTGGGTGACATGCGCACAAGTATACCTCAAGCCGAGTGAAGATAAATTGACCGCGTGCGGCGTTCGCTGTTACGGTGCAGGCATGCAACTGGGTTCTTGGGAAATCGGTCGTGCGCTGGGCATTCCCATTCGCGTCCATGCGTCCTGGTTTCTCGTCTTTTTCCTGGTGACCTCCAGCCTGGCCTCGGGATATTTGCCGGCCAATCTACCCGGATTGTCCGAAGAGCGCTACTGGGCGATGGGGGCCGTCGCGGCAGTTCTCTTGTTCGGGTCCGTCCTGCTCCATGAGTTGGGACATGCCTACGTCGCGTTGACCTATCGGATCGCCATCAGCCAAATCACGCTCTTCATCTTCGGCGGCGTCGCGCACATGCGGGAGGAGCCGCCGCACCCGCGCGCGGAGTTTCTGATCGCCATTGCCGGTCCGGCTGTGAGCGTGGCGCTCGGTGCGTTGTGCCTGGGAGCGGTGGAGTTGGCCGGACTGGCCGGCGAGGCTACCGGATGGCGAGGATTGATGATGCTCGGCAGCCTGTTGGGATTTGTGAATCTACAACTCGGTCTGTTCAATTTGATTCCAGGATTCCCGTTGGATGGTGGCCGGGTTTTGCGCGCCGGACTCTGGGCCTGGGGGAAAGATTTCTATCGGGCGACCGTCCAAGCCTCGTGGGTCGGGCTGGCATTCGGCGTCTTATTCGGATTGGCCGGCGTGATGGTCGTCATCGCCGCGCTCAGCGGGGATCTGCCGGGATCAATGGCCTCCGACGGAAGCTGGATCATCCTCGTGGCCACGTTCCTCTTCGCGACCGCGCTGGCCAGTCGCCGGCAGGCCCGCTTGCGCCAGTCATTGGCAGCCGTTCCCGTTCACGATCTCATGGTACGGACCGTCGTGGTGATTCCACCGGCGTGCACGGTCGAAGACGCCGTGAATCAGTTTTTTGTTCCGCATGGGTACGGAGGCTTTCCCGTCGTGTCAAACGGGGAGTTGGTCGGCCTCGTCACCGTGACGGATATCCAAGCCATAGCCCAACCGCTCTGGGCGTGGAAGCAGATTGAACAGATCATGCGTCCGGCGTCGCCCGGTTTGACGATTGAACCGAATGTGCCGGTGTTGGAGGCGATGCAGCGGATGAGTCAGGAAGGGCTGGATCGTTTGGTCGTCGTGCAAGAGGGCCAGGTCATCGGGCTCGTCACCCATTCAGCGATCGTGCACTACCTACAACTGCACAAAGCGTAACCCTCGTCAACCGTCAAACGCCATTCGTCAATCGGCTTGAGGCGGTCCGGCCTCCACAGTTGACGAGTGACTACTGACGAATGACGTGTTCATCCATCCGATCTTGCCACGGAAATATTCTGGGCGATGGCGACGCGGATGAGGTGGACGACGAGCAGAAAGCCGTAGACCACGCAGAAGAATTTGAAGGTGACGCGATAGAAGTCCATTAAAAGGATGGGCAGGCACAGGGCAAAGATAAGGCTGGCGACGAGCGTCACGAAGGTCAGTCGCCGGCAGAATTCATAGGACGGCTCCTTCCCGATCGGTTTGAGTGCGCGGGCGTAGCGCTCCGCGCGTTCGAGGCGGGCTTCGTGCAACATCTCATCCGTCGCCCCCCAATAGCGCAGCTTGAAGTAGCCCATCACAATGAAGAGCCAGGGTAGCGACCAAAGCGGCCAGAACTGCATGCCGGCATAGCTCTCGCTGCTGATGAGCGTCGCGTAGGACGGCGCATAGAGCAGGCCGAGGACCAACGGCAGCACGCGCTCATCGCCGGGCGGTTCTTTTTCAGGGCCGCCGTGGATCAATTCCTGCTCAAACAACGGATAGCCGTACTTCAGCACCACGAGCGCGATGGCCGCGCTCATGGTCTTGTCCGGAATGTACCGGACGATGTTCTGGAACCAGTTCACTACATACCAGCTGATGCTCTCTCCCCATTGCACGCCCAGCATCGTCTCAATGGAACCTCGCACGACGGTTTCCCACTGGATCACGCGCGCGCTGAGTGCTTCCGCCACCTCAGGATTCAACGCGAAGACGGTGCGTTCATTCAGGGCTGCCTGCACGAGTGTGCCGGGGATGCTCATGACCACTGCCCCGACGAGCCCGAAACTCAACAGAAACCAGCTATGGGCCAGGGCGGAGCTCTTGGCCGTCCGCACATACTTTTGGAAACCAGGTTGTCTCGCCATGACGCCCCAGAAGAGTGCGCCGGTCATATTCACGAGCGACCAGGGGAAGATCACGACATCGGCGCCGGCTTCCGGATACAGCAACCAGTTCACGACGGAGTTCGAGAGCAGCGCGACGATCGCGCCCCACCAAGGGCCCAAGAGAAATGCGACCAGGGCCGTGCCGGTCATATCCAGGAAGAGAATGCTTTCCATATGGCGGCTGAGCGTGAGGCCGACATAGTTCAACAAGACGCCGGCGGCGACGATCACACTGGTTTCATACAAGAGGAGATAGGACGATCCGCGCAGGGGTTTGGAAGAGAAGAAGTCGATGGTGGAGGGCGATTCTGGCACGGCTCGCTCAGGCCGGGACGATCCCTTCGCCTCTTTCTTGCCGTGCATACGGGTCTGAAAGTCGAGGAGCTTTTCGAGGACCGTGAGCAACGCTGCCACAAAGCCCGCGATGGTCCCGCCCAGCATTAACAGTTCTTTGCCGAAGTCGTCCGACATGCCGCTCCCTTTTATGGCCGGAAGCCATTGTATCGAGGAAGGAAGGGATCGCCTAGGAAAAGGCCGGAAGTTGCATTGGCGGGATGCTGAAAAAGTCCGCCAGCGGCGTTCTCGCATCGTTCAGACCCTCAACGTACCCCGGTGGGTACGCCTCGGCCCTTCACTCGCTGCGGCCTTGCTGGACAAACTTTTTGAGCATCCCGCTGGATTTGGCAGTGACTAGGCAGCCGCGGGTGGAGCCGCTGGAGGGGGAGTGGCCTGGGCATGCTGCTGGAGTTTGTGGGCCACGACCGCGCCGAAAAGCAGCAGGACGGCCGAGTAGTAGACCCACAGCAGCATGAGGACGATCTCCAGGAGTGAACCGTACAGCCGCACATAGACCGTGGCATAGCCGCTATAGGTGACGAACAGCAGTTTGGCGGCCACCCACAGCAGGCCGAACGTGATGCCCCCGATCATGGCTTCCCGCCAATGCGGGGGCCGGCGCGGGACGAACCGGTACAAACCGGTGACGGTCAAAAAGGCCAGGCCGAAGGGGATGGTGTAGGTCAGCAGAAAATCATGCGCGGCCAGCGCCACCAGATCCAGTCCCCACAGCTGAGGAACGTAGCTGGTCAGGAAATTGATAATCTGTGTCGCCACATAGGAAATGATCAGAAGCAGTCCGGTGGCGCCCAGTGAGGCGACTGAAATCGCCGTCGAGATCAGGGGGTGACGTTTCCAGGTGCTTTCGAAGACGACGTTCAGCGCATAGTCCAATTCGTAAAACACCAGGGCTCCGAACCAGGCGAACGACAAAAAGACGGCCCACCGCACGCTCTCCAGCACACTGATGCGATGCAGCTCTTCAGCCAGGCGCTCACCCAGCGACGGGAGAAAGCCTTTCAGAAAGCTCAAGAGGAACTGCTCGCCGATCACATCTTGGCTCACGAGAAAGCTGATGCCGTAGAGCAGTAGAAATACGAGGGGAAAGAGGGAGAGGAGTGAGAAAAACGCCAAAGAGGCTGCCAGGCTGGCGCAGCCGTGGCGCTGAAAGGCTTTGAGTAGATCGAGAATAAACCGGACGGCTTGCATCATGTTTCAGTCCAGGATGCGTGCGATGGGCGTGTCTGGCGCAGCGTTGTCTCTCGACGAACGTCAGCCTAGCACGGGTTTCCCAGGGGCGCACCCTATTTGAGGAACCGGAAGCGCTATTTCAACGTGAGGGCGGCCTGGGTTGCCAGGTTCACTATCGGATCGGGATAGAATCCGAAGAACACCACGCCGGCGATGGCACAGGCCAGCACAATGGAGAGGGCCGGGGACGACACGAACCTGGGCGACAATGCGGTGACCGCTTCCGGTTCCCGCATGTACATCACCATCACCAGCCGCAGGTAGAAGTAGGCAGAGATTGCCGCAAAGACCAGGGCCAGTACCGCCAGCCAAGTGAGTCCTGCCTGTACGGCCGACATGAAGACATAGAATTTTCCGATAAAGCCGGCCGTCGGCGGGATGCCGGCCAGTGAAACCATGAAGACCATCATGAGGAGCGCGGCGAACGGGTGGCGTTTTGCCAGGCCGCTGAAATCTTCGATCTCATCGCCCTCCAGGCCGCCCTTCCGCAACATCGCAATGATAGCAAAGGCGCCGAAGGTCATGAAGGCGTACAGGGCAATATAGAGCATGACGCTTGAAACGGCGGATGAGGCTTCCGCCGGAGCCAGTCGGCCGGCGGCCACGACGCCGATCAGGGCATAGCCTGCGTGGGCAATGCTCGAATAGGCGAGCATGCGTTTCACGTTCGTTTGCACGAGCGCGACGATGTTGCCCAGGATCAGGGTTCCAATGCAGAGCAGCAGGAACATCAACGACCAGTTGGCCCGCACGCCGCCGAGTCCTTCGACGAAGACCCGCATGAAGGCGCCGAAGCTGGCGGCTTTCGAGGCCACCGCCATAAAAGCCGTGACGGAGGTCGGGGCGCCCTGGTACACGTCCGGCGTCCACATATGGAAGGGCACGACGGCCAGCTTGAAGCTGAACCCTACGGCGATGAGGATCGTGGCGAAGAGGAGCAAGGGATCGTCCAGGCTCCGTCCGGCGATCGCGGCGGCGATGGCCGGGAGTTGCGTGCTGCCGGCCGAGCCGTACAGCAGCGAAATTCCATAAAGCAGAATGCCGGATGAAAAGGCCCCGAGCACAAAGTACTTGGCCGAGGCTTCGAGCGACTTCGCCTCTCCCCGCTTGAGGCCGGCCATGACATAGAGGGAGAGAGACATGAGTTCGGTGCCGAGGTAGATGGTCAGCAGATCGGCGCCGGAGACCATAACCATCATGCCGGAGAGGGCGAGGAGGATGAATCCATAGTACTCGCCGAGATAGATGCGTTCCTCTTTCAGGTACGGGAAGGACAGCAGAATCGTCAGTCCGGTCACGAAATAGAGGAGAAGCTTCCAGAAGCAGGAGTAATTGTCGATTACGACCAGGCCGCCGAAGGCCGTCGTCGGCGAGCCGAAACGCGCGGCGGTCAATCCCATGCAAATGGCCATGGTGCCCAGGCTGAGCCAGGCCAGGCCGTCCTTCTTGGACGAGGGTGTAATCGGGTCCAGGGCCAGGACCGCACAGGCGGCGAAGACGACCAGCAACTCCGGCAGAATAGCGAACAGATCGTGTGCCGAGAGCATCATGGGCGTGCGGCCTCCATCGACTGTACGGTCTGGGGAGCGGGAACCGGCTCGACGACTGGAGCGATCTGACCGGTTGAGGTCGGAGACTCCTGCGGGCCATGCGTCGCGCGGGCGACGACATTGGTGACCGAGGCGTGCATACGGCTCAGAATCGGATTTGGAAACAAGCCGATCCAGAAGACCAGCACGACGAGCGGAATCAGCGTCGCCATCTCGCGCCGATTCAGATCGGTCAGTTTCGGCAATTGCTGAGGCGATGGGATCCCGAACGCGACCCGCTGGACCATCCAAAGCATGTAGGCTGCGGCTAAGATGATCCCGATCGAGGCGAGGGCCGCCGCGATCTTGCTCCAGAGGAACGTGCCGACCAACACCAGAAATTCACCCACAAAACTGTTGGTGCCGGGGAGGCCCAGCGACGAGAGGGAGAAAATCACCAGCAGCGTCGCATACTGCGGCATCGGTTTTGTCAGCCCGACATTGTCGGCAATCTGCCGGCTATGCGTCCGTTCGTAGATCACGCCCACGCAGAGGAAGAGGCCGCCGGTGGTAATGCCGTGGTTGACCATCTGCATCACGGCGCCTTCGATGCCTTGCTGATTGAACATGAAGAGGCCGAGCGTCACAAAACCCATGTGGCTCACGCTGGAGTAGGCGATGAGTTTCTTCAGGTCCGCCTGGGCCAGGGCCATATAGGCGCCGTACACGATGGCGATGATCGAGAGGGCCACGATCATGGGAGTGAAGTCTTTCGAGGCGTCCGGGAGCATGGGCAGACTGAATCGCAGAAACCCATAGGTGCCCATCTTCAACAGGACGCTCGCGAGGATCACGCTGCCGGCGGTCGGCGCTTCGACGTGGGCGTCCGGCAACCAGGTGTGGAACGGAAACATCGGGACCTTCACCGCAAAGGCGGCAAAGAACGCGATGAAGAGCCAGAACTGGAGCCTGGGTGAATAGGCTTGCTGGCTGAGTTGCACGATGTCGAAGGTATGGCCGCCCTGGAAATACAGGGCCAGAATCGCCACTAATAGCAGGATGCTTCCGGCCAGCGTATACAGGAAGAACTTGATGGCGGCGTAGAGCCGGTTCGGTCCGCCCCACACTCCGATGAGAAGATACATCGGGATCAGCATCGCTTCCCAGAACACATAGAAGAGCACAAAATCCAACGCCGCGAAGACGCCGATCATGGCGCCTTCCATGATGAGCAGCATGGCCATGAAGCTGCTGACCCGCTGGTCGATCGAACGCCAGGAAATCGCCACGCAGAGCGGCATGAGCAGGGTCGTCATCAAAATGAGCGGCAGGCTGATCCCGTCCAATCCCAAGTGGTAATGAATGGGCGGTGACGTGATCCATACCACATTCTCGGCAAACTGCATCTGGCTCGATGAGGCGTCGAACAGCCACCAGAGGGGGAGCGAGATCAGCAAATTGGCGATCGTGACCCCTAGGGCCACCATCCGGACATTGGTCTCCTTGACGAAGAACAGCGCGGCTGCGCCTGCCAGCGGAAGGAAGATCAGCAATGTCAGCCAGGGAAATCCGCCCGATTGCATAGGACCTCAGAACACCAAAAAGACCGTCACCAAAATGACCATGCCGAGCGCCATCGCGAGCGCATAGTGCTGCGTCTGTCCGCTTTGAATCAGGCGCAACAGCCATCCGCCCCAGGCGATCCCGCGGGCGATGCCGTTCACTGCGCCGTCGATCACGGCCACGTCGATGCGCTTCCACATGTCGGTGGCGACCGCCAATGTCGGTTTCACGAACGCGCGATCATAGGCCTCGTCCACATACCACTTATTCAACGAGCCTTCGTACAACGCTTTCCACCGGCCGGCGAATTGATCCGGCAGCTGGGGATTTAACACGTAAACATAGTAGGCTCCGGCAATCCCCGTCAGACCCATGAGGGTGGCGATGATCATGATCGCAAATCCAGCATCGCCGTGATGGGCTGCGGCGGCTTCGCCGTGGCCAAACACCGGGGCGAGAAATTCGGGGATCCCGACATAACCGGCCGCGATACTCAAGGCGGCGAGTACGATCAGCGGAAAGGTCATCGTGTTCGACGGCTCATGCACATGCTTGGCGTGCTTCTTATCGACATGGGAGGGACCCCAGAACGTGACGAAGACCAGCCTGAAGCTATAGAACGCGGTCATCAGGGCCGTCAGCAATCCCAGTACGGTGAGCACCTGACCAAGCGGGCCGGAGAACCAGGCCGAGATCAGCAGATCGTCCTTACTGAAGAAGCCGGCGGTTAACGGAAAGCCGGCTAATGCCAGCGAGCCGACGATGAACGTCCAGTAGGTGACCGGCAGCTTGTCTTTCAGGCCGCCCATGTGGCGCATATCCTGTTCATGGTGGAGCGCGATGATCACCGAGCCGCAGCCCAGGAAGAGCAAGGCTTTGAAGGCGCCGTGCGTCAGCAAATGGTACATGCCGGCGCTGTAGGCGCCGAGACCGCAGGCCATGACCATGTAGCCGAGTTGGCTGACGGTCGAGTAAGCAACGACGCGTTTGATGTCGGTCTGGGTCAACGCGATGGTCGCGCCGAGCACCATCGTGGCGGCTCCGACCAGCGCGACCACGGTCATGGCGGTCGGCGACAAGTTATAGAGGGGAGCCAGTCTGGCCACCATGAAGACGCCGGCGGTCACCATCGTGGCGGCATGAATCAACGCAGAAATGGGCGTCGGGCCTTCCATGGCATCCGGCAGCCAGACATGCAGCGGCACCTGCGCCGATTTGCCGATGGCGCCCGTAAACAACAGCAGGCAGATCAACGTAAACACCGACACAGTCCAGGTTCCGCCGAAGGGGCCCAGCACATTCATCGTCAGGTTGGCCGCTTCATGGGCTGCGGGAAAAATCTCCAGATAGTTCAGCGAGCCGAAGGAGTACCAGACCAGCAGGAGGCCCAGCATGAAGCCGAAGTCTCCCACGCGATTGACGAGAAACGCTTTGGTCGCGGCGGCGCAGGCCGGGGCGCGTTCATACCAATGGCCGATCAAGAGATACGAGCAGAGCCCGACCGCTTCCCAGAAGACGAACAACTGTAACAAGTTGTCCGCCAGCACCAGCATCAGCATCGAGAACGTGAACAGGGCGATGTAGCTGAAGAAGCGGGCATAGCCCGCTTCCCCGTGCATGTAGCCGATGGTGTAGATGTGGACGAGCGAACTGACGGTCGTGACCAGCAGGAGCATCACGACGGTCAGGCGGTCGAGATAGAGTCCGATGTGGATGTCGAGATGGCCGGACGTCAGCCAGGTATAGAGCGGTTGGCTGATCGGAGAGCCCTGGGCGACTTCAAAGAATGCGAACGCGGAGAGGAACCACGACAGGACCACCGCCGGCACGGCGACGAGGTGCGCGCGTTCCTTGATACGGTTGCCGGCCAGGCCCAGAACGAGAAAGGCGGCCAGCGGGAGCAATGGAATAAGTGCGTACAACATAAGTGAAAGCCGTCAAACGTCAATCGTCATTCGTGAAGAGGAGCCGGTGGCCGACTTCCCCATACTCCCACGCGTGACGCTTGACGAATGACCATTGGCGATTTTTACCATTTCAGCAGATTGAACTGTTCTACGTTGATCGTGTCTTTGGACCGGTGCAGCGCGATGATGATCGCCAATCCGACCGCCACTTCGGCGGCCGCCACGGTGAGGGCGAAGAAGACGAAGACCTGTCCGCCCAGATCGCGCAGATGTTCGGAGAAGGCCACGAAGTTGATGTTCGTGGCGTTCAGCATCAATTCCACCGACAGCAGAATCGCGATGATGTTGCGGCGGATGAGCACCCCCACCAGGCCCGTCAGAAAGACGACGGCGCTCAAGACCAGATAGTAAGTGATTGGGATGGTCATCGTGCTCTCGTGATGGGTGATGCGTGATGGGTGATAGGCATGTTATGAAGCGAATGTCTTTGCAGTCTCATCACTGATCACCCCTCACTCTTCACTTCCCCAATGTCTCGTTTCGCCAAGACGATGGCGCCGATCATGGCCACCAGCAGGATGAGCGAGGCTACTTCAAACGGAAATAAGTAGGTCGAAAAGAGGGTTTCTCCGATCGCCAGCGTGTTGTCTCCGGTCTCGATATCCACCCGAGGCAAGGCGGCGGGCGGAGCGGACAGGCTGCCGGCCAGGAGCACGAAGAACTCAATGAGCAACGGCCCGCCGACAAATGCGGCGGCCCGCCACTGACTGTGGTAGCGATCGTCCGTCTTGAGGTTGAGCAACATGACGACGAAGAGGTACAGGACCAGGATGGCGCCGGCATAGACAATGATCTGAACGGCGGCCAGAAATTCGGCGTGCAGCGTCACGTACAGCCCTGCGACGTGGAAAAACATGATGAGCAGCGAGAGGGCGCTGTAAATCGGATTCTTGAACGCCACGACGAACAGGGCCGTCAGAGCGATCACGCCGGCGAAATATCCAAAAAACAAGTGGTCCACGTCGTTTCCTCTAGGACCGTGCCCTGTCGTGTGACGGGCACAGCTTCATCACAGCCCGGCCTCTCCGTTTGAGAGCCGGGGCACCTTCAACGGCCCGTCCTCAATTCGGTTTTTGCGGCACGTGTTTGAACGCCACATTAAAGAAGGCCACGTTCGGGTGCTGGAGTTCCAGCCGCTTCTCACGGACGGGGAACGACCGGTCGCCGATGGCGAGCAGTTGTTGTTTGTTCAGCTGGAGGTCGCGCTTGTCGTAGACCGCCCACTCGAACTCCCGGGTCATGCCGAGGGCATCGACCGGACAGGCATCGACGCACATGCCGCAAAACAGGCAGCGGGTCATGTCCATGTAATATTCTTTGGAGTAGCGTTTCGTGGGTTCTCCCGGAATCTCGGCACTCACGACACGAATCACGCGCGACGGGCAGGCGGCTTCGCAGAGGTCGCATCCGACGCACTTCTCCGTCCCATCGTCGTAGCGCAGGAGCGCAAGCATGCCGCGGTAGTTGTCCGGCAGGGTCCGCTTTTCATGCGGGTACTGCAGCGTGATGGGCTTGTAGTGAATGAGATGCGACATCGTGGCTTTCATCCCGACCAGGAGTTCGTAGAACGTCATGGTCTTGAGCCAACCGAGGAAGCGCTCTGTCGTCGTTGCCTGGGCCATAGTCGTCGGCGGTCTTACTTGAACTGGTTATAGATGTACATGGCGATGGCCGTCACCACGATGTTGGCCAACGCGATCGGGAGCATGACCTTCCAACCGAATTTCATCAGCTGGTCGTAGCGCAGACGCGGCAGCGTGGCGCGCAACCAGAAGAACAGAAACAGGAACCCGTACACTTTCACGGTGAACCAGGCCACCCCTTCGATCCAGGCGAAGGGCTCCAGTCCGATATGCGCGAGAATGGTGCCGGGATAGGGCGCATTCCATCCGCCGAGGAACAGAGCCGCGGCGACGCAAGAGACCAACACCATGTTGGCGTATTCCGCGATGAAGAAGAACGCGAAACGCATCCCGCTGTATTCGGTGAAGAAACCGGCCACCAGCTCGCTTTCGGCCTCGGGCAGGTCGAAGGGCACGCGGTTCGTTTCCGCGACGGCTGAAATCACGTACACGACGAACGCGAAAATCTGCGGAGCCGGGAAGGCGAACACGTACCAATGCCAGAATCCGCCTGCCTGGGCATCGGTGATCTTCACCAGACTGAGCGAGCCGGCCATGATTAGCACACCCACGATGGCCAGGCCGACGTTCAATTCGTAGCTGATGATCTGCGCGGCCGACCGGAGCCCGCCCAGCAGCGAGTACTTGTTGTTGGAAGCCCAGCCGCCCAGGATGATGCCGTAGGCTCCGATGGAGGCAAAGGCCAGAATGTAGAGAATCCCGATGTTGATGTCGCTGATGATGAAAGGCTTGATCGTGATGCCGAAGACCTCGATCGTCTGATCGGGGCCGAAGGGAATGACGGCAAAGCCGATCAACGCAGAGACCATCGCCAGAATCGGCGCGAGGCTGAACAGGAACTTATTGGCGCCGGCCGGGACGATGTCTTCTTTGAAGAAGAGCTTCAGTCCGTCGGCGATCGGTTGAAGAATGCCGTAGGGGCCGACTTCCATGGGGCCCATCCGATCCTGCATCCATCCGAGCACTTTCCGCTCGGCGAGCGTCAGGATCATCACGGTGAGCATCACAATGCCCATGACCGCGGCGATTTGTGCAAGCGAGACAGCGAGACGCAAGCTGAGTTCAGTCACGATGACACCCCTGGATTAACGACCGTCAACATCGACACAGTTTTCTCACGAGACTTTCACCATCGAGACGGAGGTCGTCCGGATATACGGCACCTTGGTCTCGGTATCCATGACACAGGCAAACAGGTTGTTCACTTCCTGGCTGAAATGGTCCGGGAACCAGGCGTGGCCTTCCGGTACTCGGTCCGCGACTTTGACTTCCGCGGTGACCTCGCCCTGCGAATTGGAGAGACGGACGCGGTTGCCGTCGACCAGGCCAAAGCGAACGGCATCGCGCGGGCTGAGGCGCAAGGAGCTTCGGCCTTCGATTTGGATCAGCCCCTTCGACTTGGTCGACAACTTGCCCGAGTGGAACAAGCTCTGTACGAGCTCAATCTGTACCGTCCCGTCCGGACGCGACGGCGTCCGCGGTATCTGATAGCGCCCGGCGAGATCGCGTTCAAAGCCCTGGCTGAGATAGCGATCCATGGTCGCGCGATCGACTTTCGCCGGGACCGGAGCCGGTCCTAAGGAGCCGTATCCCGGGATCAGACTGCGAATCTCCTTCAGGATCTCACGGCTCTCGCTATAGTCCAGCGGGGTACCGAGCAACCCCGAGAGGGCGGAGAAGATTTCCCAATCCGGACGGGCTTCGCCGACCGGCTCGACGGTTTGTCGGACCGCCTGGACGTGGCCTTCCGTATTGGTAAACGTGCCGTCTTTTTCGAGCGACGAACAGACCGGCAGGACGACATGGGCCAGCGCGGCGGTGTCGGTCAAGAAGAGTTCCTGGCAAACCAGCAGTTCCAGCTTGTCGAGCGACTCGCGCACTTCTACCGGAGCCGGCAGGCTGGCCAGAGGGTTTTCGCCGACAATGAACATCGCTTTAAGCTGGCCGGATTTGGCGTGGGCCAGCATGTCGATCAGTGTATGGCCAGCAGTAGACGGTGGCGCTTCTTTCCAGATATCCACGACCCGGTCTCGTCCGCTTTTATCGGTTACATCGACAGGACCAGGCAGGAATTCGGCGACCCCGCCCATTTCAATCGCGCCCTGGTCGTTGTTTTCTTCCGCCAGCGGAGCCAGCCCGCATCCCGGCTGATCGAGCTTCCCCAGGAGGAGCAGCAGATCCAGCAGATTCATGGCGCCGGCATAGCCCTGATCGCTGCGCAAGAGGCCCTGTCCGGTGACGACGACGACGCGCTTCCCTTTGGCCAGCGCCTGCGCGGCGGCGGCATAGACTTGCTGGCCTGCTCCCGTGGCGGCCTGGATGTCCTGCCAGGACAGTGGTTGCAACCGTGCCGTGACGGCCGTGACGAAGCTCGTTCGTTGTTGCGTCAGGTCAGCGGTCACTAGATTCTGTTCGACCACGGCTTTCTGCAAGCCGAGGATGGCGGTGCGGAACAGCGTGGGTGACACGCAGAAATGGTGCTGCGAGAGATTCGCGATGTTGCTGATCGTGCCGATCGCGGGCAGCAGCGATTCGATCGTCATCAGCGTCGCCTGTCGTTTCTTGACCGCTTCTTTGATGGCAAGCCCGGTGATCGGATTCGTTTCCGTGATGTTCGTCCCGACCAGTAACAGGACATCGGCGGCTCCGAGATCCTCGAAGGTCACGGTCCAGCGAGGCGTGCCCTGCACCCGGCGCATGGCCTGTATGCTGTTCATGTGCCCGTACCGGGCGCTGCTGTCGAGATGGTTGGTGCCGAGCGTCAGCCGCATGAATTTCTGGAAGAGATACAGCTCCTCATTCGTGCATCGGCCGGTGATTAGACCGCCGAAGGCCTGGCCGCCGTGCGCCTGTTTGATCCGGCCGGCTTGCTCGGCAATGAACTCCAGCGCCTCTTCCCAGGTGGTTTGCACCAGGGTGCCGTTCTTGCGGATCAAGGGATGCGTGAGCCGCTCGGGATGGCTGGTGGCGTGAAAGCCGAAGAACCCCTTCGCGCAGAGATCGCCGTTGTTGCGTCCGGCGCCGTAGGCGGAGTTCACTTCGATCAAATCATTGTTCTTGGTCTGGACGGTAATCTGACACCCATCGCCGCAATAGCCGCAGATCGTCTCGGCGCGTTTCAGCATCCAGGGGCGGTATTCATACATGGACAGGCGGCTGGTGATCGCGCCGACCGGACAGATCTGCACGCAGCCTCCGCAGAACTCGCAGTCCAGCGGATGGGCTCCGAAATGTTTGATCTCCGTCATCGTCCCGCGGCCGACCGGAGCCAGGGCTTTCACGTCCATGACTTCATCGCAATAGCGGACGCAGCGCAGGCACTGCACGCAACGGTTCATCTGCGTTTCGATCAACGGGCTGAAATATTCTTTCTGGAAAATGCGTTTCGTCTCGGCGAACCGGCTCGTCGTCGCGGTGTATTGATGCGAAAAGTCTTGCAGGTCGCACTTCCCGCCCTGGTCGCAGACGGGGCAGTCCAACGGATGATTCGCGAGAATGAATTCCAGCACGGATTTATGGGCGTCGTTCACGACCGTCGTCGCGGTCCGGACGCTCATGCCGTCCGCGACCGGCGTGCTGCAGGCTGTCTGGAGCTTGGGCATCTTCTCAATTTCGACCAAGCACATGCGGCAGTTGGCGTCCGGCTTGAGCTTGGGGTGGTAGCAGAAATGCGGAATCATCGCGCCGACGCGCCGCGCGGCTTCGATCAGCAACGTGCCTTTGGGCACGCTGATCGCATGGCCGTCGATCGTCACGCGAACTGTTTCAGACGTATTCGGCATAGTCTCAGTGTCTGGTCCCGACGGATTCCGGGCGGATCAAGTTGGCCGCCTCGGCTTCGTGAATCAACGTCACGTATTCATGCCGCCAATGTTTCAACGTGCTCATGATCGGCGACACCTCGGCATCGCCGAAGGCGCAGACCGTGCGGCCCGCGATGTTCTTGCACAGATCTGTGAGGGTTTCAAGGTCTTGCATCTGGCCGCGTTTGGCCATAATCCGGCGCATGGTCTGCACGAGCCAGGAGCTGCCTTCCCGGCAGGGGCTGCATTTGCCGCAGGACTCGTGATAGAAAAATTCCATCAACCGGAGTGCGGCCCAGACCATACTGGTACCTTCCTCCATGACGGTGACTCCGCCGGAGCCGAGCATCGACCCGGCCGCTGCGACGGACTCAAAATCCAGCTTCACATCCAGATGATCGGGTGTCAGAAAGGGGGCCGAGGCCCCGCCAGGGATAAAGGCTTTCAGCGGCTTGTCCGACCGCATGCCGCCGGCATGTTCAAAGACCAGCTCGCGAATAGTCACACCCATCGGCAATTCATAGTTGCCGGGGCGTTTCACATGGCCGCTCACGCAGAAGACGCGTGTGCCGGTGCTCTTGGGCGGCGAGCCGATGGAGGCGAACCATTCCGGCCCGCGCGACAGGATATGCGGCAGATTGGCCAGCGTCTCGACGTTGTTGACGACAGTCGGCTTGTTGTAGAGACCGTGGGTCGCCGGGAACGGCGGCTTGACCCGCGGGAGGCCCCGCTTGCCTTCCAGCGATTCGAGCAACGCTGTTTCCTCTCCGCAGATGTAGGCGCCGGCGCCGCGATGGACCCAGACGTCCACCGTGATGCCCGTTCCAAGGATGTTCTTGCCGATGTAGCCGGCGGCGCGGGCTTCCCCGATGGCTCGTTCCAGGATCTTGGACCCGAGGACCATTTCGCCGCGGATATAAATGTAGGCGGATTGGGCGCCGATCGCATAGCAGGCCAGCACAATGCCTTCGAGGAGCTGGTGCGGATCCCGCTCCATGAGCTGCCGGTCCTTGAACGTTCCGGGTTCGCTTTCGTCGGCGTTGCAGCAGAGATAGCGCGGGCCTTGATAGTCTTTCGGGAGAAATCCCCACTTCACGCCGGTCGGGAAACCGGCGCCGCCCCGGCCGCGCAGACCGGATTTCATGACCGTGGTGGTCACGTCGGTCGGTGCGATTTTGCCGAGCGTGTTGCGCAAGGCTTGATAGCCGCCGGTCTTTTCGTAGTCCGCCAAGGACCCGGTGTATCCGAGCTGCATCATATTTTTCAGAAGGACCAGTTCGTGTTTCGGCATCTCAACAACCCGTTGTTCGTGAAGCGTCGCTCGTGAAGCGCGATCCGGACCGGTTCCTATTTGCGAACGACGAGATACGCTTCACGCTTCACGCTCCCGGTTTCGCTGATTCCGGCCACATATAGGGGCCGCTTTTTAGCGGGCTGGTTCCGGTGGTCCGGAGGTCCGCCAGGATTTTGTCGACCTTCTCTTCCGTCAGCCGTTCATAAAAATCATCATTGATCTGCATCATCGGCGCGGTGCCACAGGCCGCCAGGCATTCGACGGCGGTCAGTGTAAACAAGCCGTCTGCCGTCGTTTCGCCGGGGCCGATTCCGAGCTTGGTCTTGATCCAGCCGATCACGGTATCAGAGCCGACCAGGGCGCACATGAGCGATTTGCACACCTGGATATGGTGTGTGCCGACCTTCTTGAGGTTCAGCATCGTGTAGAAGGTCGCGGTCTCATAGACCTGCGGCGGCGTCAGCTTCAACAAGCCGGCGATTTCCGTCATCGCCGCTTCCGTCACGTAGCCATGCTCACGTTGCGCGAGATACAGCAATGGAATCAGTGCCGACCGTTTCACGGGGTACCGGGAGAGAATCTCCTCGATTTCCTTTCCGTACTTTTCCTTCAGCACCTTCTCCCCCCACTTTTCTTCACCGAGGTGGCGGCCAGGATGTTCCAAACTGCGCGCATTGCCCGAGCGCATTCCCATCGTGCGCGGGCAGCGAGCACAGGAGCATCCTGGCCGGCACACCTCATCTATCGCACTCCCCCATCACGATGTCATAGGACCCGAAGATCGTGATGATGTCGGAAATCAAATATCCCCGCGCCATATGATCGAAGGCGCCCATGTGGACGAACGAGGGAGAGCGGATCTTCAATCGATAGGGACGTGGGCTGCCGTCGCTGATGATGAAGAATCCCAACTCGCCCTTCGGGGCTTCGGTGGCGCAATAGGTTTCGCCTTTCGGCGGCTTGAACCCTTGCGTGAAAATAATGAAATGGTGGATCAGGCTCTCCATGTCCCGCATGACTTGTTGCTTGGGCGGCGGGATGTATTGCGGCACATCCGCCATGATGGGCCCCTGAGGCATTTGATCCAGGCATTGCGCGATGATCCTGGCGCTCTGACGCATTTCTTCCATCCGGACCCAGTACCGGTCGTAGGTGTCGCCATGTTTTCCGAGCGGCACATCCCACTCCACCTTGTCGTAGACTCCGTACGGTTCCAGCTTGCGAATATCGTAGTCGACTCCGGAGCCGCGGAGCGTGGGGCCGGTAAGCCCGAAATTGATCGCATCTTCACCGGAAATGACGGCCACGTTCTTCGTGCGTCCGATCCAGATGCGGTTGGAGGCGATGAGCGAATCGTATTCGGCCACCTTCTGCGGGAACGTGCTCAGGAACGCGCGCAGCCGCAGGACCAGCTCCGGCGTGAAGTCGCTGTCGACTCCGCCGATCCGGTAATAATTGAGCGTCAGGCGCGCGCCGCAGAGCTGTTCGAACAGGTCCAGTAGAATCTCCCGCTCGCGGAAGGTCCAGAAAAAGACGGTCATGGCGCCGATGTCGAGCGCCTGCGTGCCCAGCCAGAACAAGTGGCCGATGATGCGCTGCATCTCCGCCACCAGCGTACGGATGTATTCGGCGCGCTCAGGGATAGTGATGTCGAGCAGTTTTTCCACAGCTCGTACGTAAGCGTAATTGTTGGCCATGGCGCAGACGTAATCGAGCCGGTCGGTATGCGGAATGACCTGCATGTAGGCCAGGCCCTCGGCCAGCTTTTCGACGCCGCGGTGGAGATAGCCGAGATCCGGCGTGGCTTTCACGATGCGCTCCCCGTCGAGTTCCAGTACGACGCGCAACACGCCGTGGGTGCTGGGATGCTGCGGCCCCATGTTCAAGAGGAGTTCTTCACGCCGGCGCGATCCGGGAGCGCCGTTCGCGGCAATGAACGGTTTCTTTTCCGCTTCCGAATACTCGCCTTCGGTCATCTCCTCCGGCGCTTCGTCGAGGCGCGGAATAAAGTCGAACTGGCTGCGCCAGCCGCGGCCCTCCGCGGGGAAATCTTTCCGGAGCGGATAGCCTTCGGCATAGTCTTCCGGCATGAGAATCCGGCGGAGGTCCGGATGGCCTGTAAAAATGATGCCCATCATGTCGAACACTTCCCGTTCGAGAAATTCCGCGCCGCGCCACACGCTCGTCACCGAAGGGATTGACGGGTTGTCTTCGGTGACACGGGCTTTCACCCGGATCCGGCGGCCGTGCGGCAGAGACAGCAGATGATAAATCACCTCAAACCGGTTCTGGTCTGCGGGGTAATCCGCCGAGCAGATATCGGTAATGTGGTCGAAGGCCAGCTCGGGCGCGTCATGCAGGTAGCGGGCGACTGTCAGCATGTCCGCTGCGCGCACCTGGGCGGCCATTTCACCGCGGCCCGTATCGAGATCGACGGAGAGCACGGCGTCCGGAAATTGTTTCACGAGCCTGTCGGCCAGCGCTTGCAACATTACTTTACGAACACCTTTTCGCGTTGAATCTTCTCTTGGAGTTTCAGCAACCCATCCAGCAGCGCCTCCGGCCGCGGCGGGCAGCCCGGCACATACACATCCACCGGAATGATCTGATCGACGCCCTGTACCACCGCGTAGCTGTTGTAGTGATTGCCGGAAGTGGCGCAGGAGCCCATCGAAATCACATAGCGTGGCTCCGGCATCTGGTCGTAGATCCGGCGGATGACGGGAGCCATCTTGCGGGTGACCGTGCCGGCAATGATCATCAGATCCGACTGGCGCGGGGAAGCGCGGAACACGCCGGCGCCGAACCGGTCGAGGTCATAGCGGGACGACACGCTGGCGATCATCTCGATCGCGCAACAGGCGAGACCGAAGGTCATCGGCCAGAGGGCCGACTTCCGCGCCCAATTCACGACCGCGTCCAGATTCGTCGTGAGGATATTGGCTTCGAATTGTCGTTCTAAAAAGCTCATGTCCAACCCCGTGACACGTGACAGGTGACGCGTGTGATGCCCGCTGCACTCTTCAGTCCCATTCCAGTGCTCCCTTTTTCCAGGCGTACCAGAATCCGACGACCAGGATGCCGATGAAGGTCACCATTTCCGCGAGTCCGACGAACCCGAGCTTTGAAAATGCCACGGCCCAGGGAAACATGTAGACGATCTCGATATCGAAGATCACGAACAGCATCGCGATAATGTAATAGCGCATCGGGATCTGGACGCGGGCATCCTGAAACAACGGGCTGCCGCTTTCGTAAGGAGCCAACTTGGCGCGGTAAGGACGGCTTGGCCGGACGAACCACCCCGCCAGCAGCGACACGGCGCCGAAGGCGATCGCGATCCCGATAAACAGGAGGATCGGAAGATAGTTCGCTGGAACTGCGGCGTTTCCCATAGCGTCCCTTAGGCTGCGTGATGCAACGTCAATGCGGATCCGAAGAACGGCTTGAAGGCCAGTCCGTCGAGCGTCGGCATCTCGATGCCTTTATGCTGAATGAGCACCTTGAATGTGCGCCCCATCCCTTCCGGTCTTACCAGATGAATGGCCGCGCGAAACTCGGCGCCTTCGGGATCCATCTTCGAGAGAACGTCTTCCAGGCCGAGCCCCATCAGGAAGCTCATCTGATTGGTAAAGCCGGTCACGCGTAGACCCTGTTTTTCGCCGACGGTGGCGAGGGTCGAAAAGTCCACATGGGAGGTCATGTCCTGGAGACCGACCCGCTCATAAGGATTTTCCGAGGTCATCTGCGAGTAGTAGCAGAGCAGCGTTCCCTTCGCGCGATCGGGGCCGTAGAGATCCTGCGCGGTGTGGCCGTAATCGATTGTAATCGCCAGGCCGCGGTCAATCGCGCGGGCGACCTGTTCCATCCAGCGCACCGCAGCCGTGTTGATCTCCGTCTGGTAGCCGTCCGGAAGCGTCAGCTTCAGGTTGTCCAGATACTCGTGGATCTCCGGCGACGACAAGGGGCGGAGACATTCCACGAATGTCGTGCCGTCATAGTCGACGTAGATTTCCTGCGCCCGGCCGTTCTCGATCTGGATTCGGTGGACCGGAAACGCATCGGGCAATTCGTTGCTGAAGCACAGGCCGGTGACGCTCCGTTCTGCCAGCGAATCGAGTCCTTCAAGCCAGGTAATGCGGCCCGGTTCACAGAGCCCGTGTAACAGATTCTGGCGTTGCAAATCCTGCATCGCCGGGCTGCGCTCAATGAGGACATAGCGGAGGCGCTGGCTGAACGAGTCATCCGGATTCACGCGGCAGGCCGACAGGAAATGCTTGGCCAGTAAGCCTTTTCCGGGTCCCATCTCGACGACGGTGAAGGGATCGGGATGTCCGAGGATGGCATCGAGCTGTCGCGCCTGTTTCGCCAGCGCCTGGCCGAGAATCGGATGGACGTCTGAACTGGTATAGAAGTCGCCGGACCAGCCGATGCGCTCGGCGCCGGACTCCGGCGGACGCATGTAGTAGCCGAATTGGGGATGATAGAGCGCCAGTTCCATAAAACGGACGAAGGGTATCGGCCCCGAGGCGGCAATCTCGGCGGTCATGGCGGCAACGAGTTCAGGATGCCCGATCGTCACAAAGAAGTCCGTTTCTCTGCTGACAAGGCGCGTCAGTGAATACACCAATCCACGACCGGTAGACTTCACCCGTCGAGACGGTCAAAAAGTGGGCTAGAGTAGCCTTCCAGGCTTCGCTAAGTCAAGGCAGAATCAGGCAGAAAGAGAACCGTGGATAGACGTCTGGCAGTCGATGCTGCCTTGTTGTCGCAGGGTTGTCAGAGAGGAAGAAAAATGAGGCGTTTCCGGGTTCTGTGTGGGTACAGGAACGAGGTTGCGCAGTCGTAATGATGCTGCCCATCCCTTTCAACCCCTCCTTCGTAAGGAGGGGCGAGGGGGAGGTCGAAGCCTGGGGGCGGCCACAGGGGCACGTGGAACTGTCTGACCACCGCTTCCAGTGAGGCGCTCTACCCCTCCTGGCCTCCCCTTACAAAGGGGAGGTCGGGGAAAGGTGCAGGCTACAAGATGTTGACGAACGAGATGAGTGCCCCTCTCGATATCCGCAAGCGCCAAACATGACCTGGTCTCTCGGAGTCACGCGTGGGGGGCCGCAGCTGAGCGGCGCGTTGCGAGGCGTTGTCGGAGGTTTGTCACAAATGCGGTGTGGGTAGTTTCTAGACTCTTCCGGATTTCTGCCGTGACCTGAGCCTGCTCTCGAAGATAGCTTTCGACCTCAAGCTGGTGAGTAAGGTAAAAGGCCAGCACATCGTAAACCTGAGCCAAGGCGAGGGCCGGAAAGTCTTGGCAGATCTCCTCCGGAGTGGCGCCGTCGAGGAAGCCCTGAACGATGGAGTCAATGGTGACCCGCGTTCCGGCAACATGGAGCGCTCCTGAAGGGGCGCTCGACAGCAGATTTGGACGCATTTCGTTCAGCTTCATAAAACTTATCGTAATCCCAACCGAAATCGAAGGCAACTTCTAATCTGCTCTCTGTTGCAACGCTAGGCTTGTCTACATTTCGAAGTATACTGATTTGTATGCGAGTGAGGCTGTGCGTCATTATATTTGTCGGCTGTTGTAGCCTGTGGCTGCCTGTCTTAGATGCCACGGAACTTGTGCGTGAAGAGCCCATCCCGATTCAATCGATTCTCGCCAATCCTCAAGCCTTCAATCTGCGGGTCGTACGTCTACAGGGTGTTGTCCAGGCCTTAGAACGAATCCCACACACCGGTGGTTGCGGGCCAGCTGATGATTCATACATCTTTACGCTTAATGATACAACTGGAGAACTCGCAATCGTCGACCATGGGACATGTCAAAATGAGTTCTCGTTGCCGGCGAAACCCCTGATGACGGATTTTGCAGTAGGTGACAACGTTGAGGTCGTCAGTGATGTCTCCTTACTGTTTTCTCCAAACTTCGATTCGCGTAAATTGGAAGGGAAGCTACGATGGGTAAAACGGATACCCAATTCGCAGGTATTTGATCATCCCTGAGCCGATGATCTTTGTGATTGCCCGCAGGATTCAACGACTCGTTGCTCGTGCACTCGATCAGTGATTAACACGAGCTTTTCGAGAGAGGGTAGGAGCACGCATATTTCATCCCCTTGAGATCGATCGGTATTTCCTATTTGCTGAATGGTGTGCCTTTCGTTGAATGAGTGAGTACCCACCGAGACTTCGGCAGGATAGATCCTCCCGTTCCGAACATCTCCACTTTGTATACCAGTTAATGAAGAAGTTGGTGGGCGTTCTTGATGATCCGTGAGGCGATGGCTTCTATGGATAAGAGGGAAGCTCCTTGGGGAACGGGTTTGATCTGTATAAACGTGTCCACCGATACAATATCGCCATCTTCGATGGAGAGAGGTGCGAGGGGGGGCTGTCCAGGAACGCAAGGGAATCTTGGCCGAACAGAGATGACGAGAGCCCCTGTTCCATCGTCGAGGGTGAATTGATAGGCGGGGTGAACAAAGTAACACCGTTGTGGCAAGTCAAGTGTGCCTCCATCAGCCCGATTTAGTCGAATGTCCTCGTCGGTTTGCGGAAGAATGGTCACGTCCCGCACCGTCCCTGAAAACAGAACGGTGCGGGCATGAAAAGCTTCTGGCTGGGCGAGCACGTTGACAATCAAAACAGTGTCGCTCGCTCTCGCGTATAGCGGGGTCAATAGGACCAGAAGGGCAAGCAGGACATGCATAATCATGGTCTTCATGCTCTCAGAGGAAGGGTGGCCCCTTCTCTTGCTGGCCAGCACATACCGCTGCGACTCTTATTCCTGTATCCAAACAAGCTTCCCCCAGATGTATCGATTGCAATAACGGATTAGTATTGCGTCAGGGAATGCCCGAGAATTCGGTTGCGCTGAAGGGTTCCGTTGCTTATCGGTGCACCCGTCGATGATCGCAATTCCCAAGTTCCCGCCGATGAATTCCCGCCGGTAATCAGGACATTGCCCGTGTCCGACTGTACCTGAGCTCCATGTCCAAAGCGACTCGCCCATAGCGTCCCGTTCGAGACAAGTGCGCCGTTCTGATCGCGGATTTCCCAATTCTGCAAGTTGGCTTGTCCCCCTATGACAATAATATTCCCGTTCAAGAGACGGTTACAGGTGAAGTAAAAATCCCGACTTGCCCAGAAGAACCCTGTGCTGACCAAACCACCCGCATTGTTGCGGATTTCCCAGGAGCCCAACGAGCCGCCCCCGCCCCCAATGAACACATTACCGTTGGTTAGTTCAACGGCGCAGTGATTCCACCGAGTCGCAAAAGGTGTTCCACTTGACACTAGCCCACCAGCGCTATTGCGAATCTCCCAACTAAAGGTAGAGATGGAGCCACCCACAATGAGGACGTTTCCGGTTGAAAGCAATGTTGCTGTATGATCCTTGCGAGAGGCATTCAAAGTTCCTGTGCTCACGAAAGCACCTGAGCCGTTGCGTATTTCCCAGCCATTAGGGGTTGCTTGTCCTCCAGCGATAAAGATATTCCCGCCACTGAGGACGGTGCAGGTAAAGCCGTTATCTCGGCTTGCTGCCATGCTGCCATTGGAGACAAGGGCGCCACTAGAATTCCGAATTCCCCAGGTGCTCGCCGATGACGTTCCCCCTCCCAGGAAAATATTACCCGTTGAAAGTCGTACGCCGCACTGGTAGAGACGGGCAGCAAGTAGGCTCCCCGAGGAGATGAGGCCTCCTGCATTATTTCTGATTTCCCACGTTGTTGAAGGCAAGGCCCCGCTTCCACCAGCAACAAGATTATTGTTTCCCAAAGCCCATACCGGCGAGAAGACCAACCATGCTGTGGCAAGGGAGATGTTAAGGCGTTTCATCACCAACCTCCTTTGCGTGAGAGCATTGCTGAACGAATACAGGGTATCTGCCTCAATGAGCATCTAGCTTCTTCCCTAAGTAAGGCCTTTGGGTTTGTGGGGTAGTTGGTCTTGATCTGCTAATGGCCCACATGCTCCGACGGACATTTGCTCGTGCGTTCTGTCAGCGATCAGAACCAGAGCGTCCCTATTGGCAAGAAGGACGCAGAGTTCAGCGCCTTTCGCTGAGTCGAAATCAGCAACCTGCTGAATGGTTGGATTGTCACCAGAGAAACTGTAATCACTGATCGATTCTTCCCGGTCATGAATGACCGCAATCCCATTTGCCGATTCCGATGTATAAGAAACAACTATCTCCATGCCGGGTTGCCCGTCCGTGTCCACTAGTTGATTTACCGTTCCTGAATGCCAATGAGATTCATTATAGATTTTAGCCTGCTCATTCTGATCATGAATGATGCAGACGCAGGCCAAGCTATTGTTGCGGTCCCTGATTTCTACGATGAGTTCTTTCCCCGGGCGTCCGTCCGCGTCTTCTATGTAATAACTTCCGAGTGTCGACCAAATCGGGCTGTGATAGGTATGAATGGTCCGCTCCCGATCGTGAATCACACATATACATTGGAGCGCATCCTGGTTGTCGCGAGCCAAGATGAACACCTCAGATGCCTTGTCCCCATCGATATCAGTTGTGGCGAAGATGCTTGCTGTGTGCCAGCCTGCAGCGCGATAGCTCTCGACCGCCCCAGTGCGTTCATGGATGACGCAGATACAAGCCAGGCTAGCGTCTTTGGAAATAGCTACCACGATTATTTCGCTTCCCGCTTCTCCGTCGGTGTCGTGTACGGCCACCAACGACACGGTTTGCCAGTTCGGGTTTGAATATATGGATGGAGATGAGAGGCCGTCATGCTTGATGCAGACTCTGGCTGATCGGCAGAGATAGACTTCTTCCTGTGATCCGTCTCCGTCAGTATCTGCCTGAAAGTATGCGATCTCAGGCCGTTCGTGTGGTGCCAGGCCAGCCAAGCCGCCGGAGTTTTCCCCGGAGACCGATTCTTGCCAATCAGCTGTCAGAAATTCAGGCGTCTCAACCGGATCAAGAGTTAGGCCCGCCGCTTGATGCTGATTAGGTCCATTTTGCGAAGGGGCATCTGATTGATCGCACGCCGTCAGGCTGGAGCCAGCAAGGATGAATAGAAACCCAACAACTATGCTTGGTACGGCAGGGAGAAGCACGAGACTCATGGCGTCACCATCCCTACGCCCGCGATGATCGTGTTAACTCACATGGGATGTAGTTCACTGGATGTTCAAAATGGTGTAGGGCTCATATCATTCAATGGATTATCTGATTGCTGATGCAAGGTACGCTATCACTCGAACCTTTCAAGCGCACCTGGCGAGTTCGCCAGGTAGCGGTTGAATACAGAGCTGCGTGAGAAGCGCAATGCATTCATAATCAAGCGCTTCCATGCCGATCAGAATCGACCGCTATTTCTAATCAGTGAGAGATCTATGCTGGAAGGGCTGTGAACCAAGTGGTGCGGCAGGTTGAAGGGCGGCTTTTCTTCCCCTTCCTTCTCAGCGGCAGATGATACTGCCGTGTCCTTCGCGGTTCTGCCGAGACTCTGGCAGGATGGAAAGCGGACGCTGCGACTTTCCTCTACTTCCCCTTCCTTTGCTGGGCGATGGGGATCGGAGCTTCGGTGCTTGGCATGCGTGGTAGTGGTACGAGTGGCCTTGTAGGCCAGGCGCACCGGCACTGCGACGCTTCGGCGCAGTTTTACAGGCGGGTTCGGAGAAGAACGGAGAGGATCAGTAGTAGTGGTGGGTTGTCACGTTATGCCGAAGAACGAAGCTCTGGTCCCCATGGCCCAGCTATCCCCTCTTCACGTTCCGTGGCACTTTTTGTACTTTTTCCCGCTCCCGCAGGGGCAGGGATCGTTCCGGCCGACTTTATCGTCGACCCGCTCCACGGTCTTGGGGGCTTCGGCGGCTTCGCCGCGATTGAGCGTCAGCGTCGGCTGCGGACGGGCGATGACCGGAGGGAGAGGAGGCGGCGCGGCAGGGGCGGGCTCGCCTTCCTCATGTTTTACGGCCTGGACGCGGAACAGCCGTTCCAGGGCATCCGATTTAACCCGCTGCATCATGCCGGCGAAGAGGTCGTAGCCTTCCTTCTTATATTCAATCAGCGGATCCTTCTGCCCGTAGCCGCGGAGGCCGATGCCGTCGCGCAGATGGTCCATGCCAAGGAGGTGGTCTTTCCAATGGTGGTCGATGACCTGGAGCATGAAGGTCTTTTCCAGGAAGCGCATCAGCTCCGAGCCCAGCTCCTGTTCCTTCCGCTCGTAGCCGTCGTGCACGAGTTTTTTGAGATCTTCGATCAGCGCGTCGCGGCCGAGATCGCGGAGCGAATCGCCGTGGTCCTGCTTGCCTTGCGTGATGTCGAGCCCGAATTGGCCGTGCATCATTTCGACGAGGCCGGGCATGTCCCACTCTTCGGGATATTGTTCGGCCGGACAGAAGATGGCCATGGCGGAGTCGATCATGCCCGCCATCATGTCGAGGAGGTCGGCTTTCAGATTCTCGCCGGCCAGCACGGCATGGCGGTGCTGATAGATGACTTCGCGCTGCTTATTCATCACATCGTCGTATTCGAGCAGCTGCTTGCGAATCTCGAAATTGTGCGCCTCGACCTTCTTCTGCGCATTGGCGATGGCGCGGGTGACCATGCCATGTTCGATGGGCACGCCTTCTTCCATGCCGAGTTTCAGCATCAGTTGCGAGACGCGCTCCGAGGCGAAGATCCGCATGAGGTCGTCTTCAAGGGACAGGTAAAATCTGGATGATCCGGCATCGCCCTGACGGCCGGCGCGGCCGCGCAGCTGGTTGTCGATGCGGCGGCTCTCGTGCCGTTCGGTGCCGAGGATGTGCAAGCCGCCGGCGACGACGACTTCCTGTTTGTTCTTCTCGCAGTCGCTGCGAATCTCTTCGAAGACTTCCAGCTTGCGCGATTCCGGCAGGTTTTCTTCGCGATAGAGGATCTGCTTGAACATGAAGTCGGCGTTGCCGCCGAGGAGAATGTCGGTGCCGCGGCCCGCCATGTTGGTGGCGATGGTGACGGCGCCTTTGCGTCCGGCCTGGGCGACGATTTCCGCCTCGCGTTCATGCTGTTTGGCGTTGAGAACGTTGTGTTTGACCCCGTTCCGGTTCAGCAAGCCGGAGAGCTTCTCTGACTTTTCGATGGAAATTGTGCCGACGAGGACCGGCTGTCCGCGCTCATTGCAGTCCTTGATCTCCTCGACGATGGCCTCAAACTTTTCCTTCTCTGTCCGATAGACCACGTCGGCGTAGTCGAGGCGGACCATCTTGCGATTCGTCGGGACGACGTTCACGTCGAGATTGTAAATCTTGGCGAACTCTGCGGCTTCCGTGTCGGCCGTGCCGGTCATGCCGCTGAGCTTCTTGTACATGCGGAAATAGTTCTGGAATGTGACGGAGGCCAGCGTCTGATTCTCGTTGGCGATCTTCACGCCTTCTTTGGCTTCCACGGCCTGGTGCAGTCCGTCGCTCCAGCGGCGGCCGGGCATGAGGCGCCCGGTGAATTCATCGACGATGATGACCTCGCCGTCTTTCACGACATAATCGACATCGCGCTTATACAACGCATAGGCCTGGAGCGCCTTGACGACGTGGTGAACCAGATCCATGTTGTCCGGATCGTAGAGGTTGTCCACACCCAGAAGCTTCTCAACCCGGATGTTGCCCTCTTCCGTCAACGAGGCGGTCTTGGTCTTCTCTTCGATCGTAAAGTCGTGCTCGGGCTTCAACTGCGGGATCACGGAGTTGATCCGGTAGTACAGATCGGTGGTCTGATCGGTCGGGCCGGAGATGATCAATGGCGTGCGGGCTTCGTCGATCAGGATGCTGTCCACCTCGTCGACGATCGCATAGTTCAGTTCGCGCTGAACGCACTGGCCCAATTCGCTCACGATCAGGTTGTCGCGCAAATAGTCGAACCCGTACTCGTTGTTGGTTCCGTAGGTGATGTCCGCGTGATAGGCCTCCCGCCTCGTGCAGGGGCGGAGGGACTGCAAGCGCTTATCGGCCGCGTCGTATGCAGGATCGTAGAGGAACGAGGCGTCGTGCTGGATGATGCCGACGGACAATCCCAGCGCATGATAGAGCTGCGCCATCCATTGGGCATCGCGCTTGGCGAGGTAATCGTTCACGGTGATCAGATGCACGCCCTTGCCTTCGAGCGCATTCAAATAGATCGGCAGGGTTGCGACGAGGGTTTTTCCTTCACCGGTCTTCATTTCCGCGATGCGGCCCCGGTGCAGGATCATGCCGCCGATGAGCTGGACATCGAAGTGCCGCATATTCAGCCTGCGGCGGGACATTTCGCGGCAGACGGCAAAGGCTTCCGGGAGGATGTCGTCGAGCGTCTGGCCGTCGGCCAGCCGTTTCTTGAACTCCTGGGTTTTGCCGACCAGGTCCTGATCCGACAAGGGCGTAAGGCTGGACTCCAAGTCGTTGATGCGCGCCACAACGGGCATCAACGCTTTGATTTCACGATCGTTCTTACTGCCGAAGACGAGATTCAGGAGTTGTGTCAGCATAGAGGATGTCGTCGAGCATTAGGATAGTACTTGCGGGAGAGGTCGATCTACCGCACAAAATAGTCCGCGCAGTATACAGCAAACTTTTTACGAATCCTACCAGGAAGACACCGGGTTTCGACTGAGCCGGTGGCTTGACTCTTTCGGCGGCACTCCAGTACCATCCGCCCGCCGGTCCTGTTTCAGTGAGAGTTATGATGCACGGTATGATCACACGGCTTCTTGCCTGTCTACTTGTTGTATGTATTCTTGTGGTCGGGGGGCTGGCCTCGGCCCAGTCGATCTCGCACGAATCACATCATAATAATCAGCACCATCAGAAAGCCACCCACAGCACGTCCCTCTGTGCCTGGATGTGCGCGGCCGGGAATGTGCTGGACAACGGCACTGCTCCCTATCTCATCGATCTCGCCCCGGTGGCGTGGTCCGAGCTCTACAGCACGGTTTCAATCCTCACTAGTCCTCTTCATCGAACGACCTCTCGTGGGCCTCCAGCTTCTTTGACCATCTAGTTCATCCTGCTCTGTGTGAATGTCCGTTGACCCCGATCTAGTCGGGAACAGCAATCGTTCAGATAGAGCGAGAGTCCCGGGTATTCCACTCTTAGAATGTCGCGTGATGTGCCTGTTGGTGCAGAGCGAAGAAGCCAAGGTTAAACAGAAATGAAGGTTTCCGGTCGAGTCCTTCTTGCCGCAGCCATTGTCAGTATCGTGAGCTCTCTGTCCTTTGCTCCCAGCTCATCAGCCTCTTGCGGAGCGGTGAATTGTTTTGTCGTTATCGGGTCTCAACAGCAGGTTCCGCAGGCGGGCCTGCTCACGGTCAACGGCATCTACAATTACACGCCGATGCGAGTCTTGGGGGGGACCTCCGGCGTGATTCCGGCCGTCGACCAAGCCAGCCGACAGATGATTCTGGATCACCACAAGGAGACGCGCACCATTACCCAGCAGGCCACGCTGGATCTGAACTATGGCGTGACTGACCGGCTGGGCGTGCAGCTGACGGTTCCTTATATGTGGCGCACGCATAAACACATCGATGGCCTTGGAGAGGGTGGCGCGAACGGCGAGGGAGATCCGAACCCGTTCTCGGCCAACGGGATCGGAGACATCCGCGTGGGTCTGAAGTACAACGTGTTGCCGACCCTTCGAAGCATGGTCGTGCTGGGCCTTGGCGTCTACCTCCCGACCGGCAATACCCACGCGCATGACAGTGAGGGAGGTATCATGGAGTCCCCGACGCAGCTGGGGCGTGGACAGGTTGGGCTGAATCCTACGATCTATCAGACCTACGAGTTGATCCCCCATTTGCTGAATCAGTTTTCGTCAGCCAGCTATCGGCATACCTTTCGGAACAATGACGGGTACCAGTTCGGCGATGAGTACATGATCAACGCCGGCTTGAACTATGTGGCGGCGCCCTGGCTGATCCTGACCGGCCAAGTAAATTACCGTTATCTCGTGCACGACAATTTTAGTTCTTCTCTCTCCCGTTCCTTGACGCCTGCCGACGCTGGGTTTCCTGGCGAGGCGGAGGTGGTTGATCCGACGATCAGAAACCGCAGAGTTCCAACGACCGGTTCGACGTACCATGCATTTTCTCCAGGCTTTCAGGTCAACCTCGGCCAGCTCGTTGAATCCAGCTGGACGAACATGACCTCGATGTATTTCTTCGCGCAGATTCCTTTTGCGCGAGATTCGAACGATAGCTTGGCCCAAGGCACCAGTTTCGTCTTTGGACTCACCCGCTCATTTCAAATGGTGAATCCGTCGTAGTTCGACAGTGATGACTGAGGAGGATCGTATGAGGTCACAGAAATCTCGAAGTGCATTGGCTGCGGCTCTGGTGGTTGCAGCCTTGATGGCATACCCTTCACTCGATGGCTGGAGCATGGGGTCGCGCGTCCCCGCCGTCGGCATGCCGGTCGATGAATTTCGCCTCGTGGATCTCGACGGCAAGACGCATAGCCTGAGCCAGTATCGCGGCAAGGTCGTACTGGTGAATTTCTGGGCCACCTGGTGCAAGCCCTGCACGACGGAAATGCCGGCCATGCAGGCCAGTTTCGACAAGCTGCGGGATAAGGGATTTGTCGTGTTGGCGATCAACGAACTTGAAGACGATGCCAAGGTGCGGGATCACATCAAGCAGTATGGACACACGTTTCCGGTCTTGATGGATCGCGACAATAAGGTGGCGAACCAGTTCGGTGTCTTCGGCTTGCCCGTGAGCGTGTTTATCGATCAGCAGGGCCGTGTGCAGGAATATATCAAGGGTGGCTTGCTGACGGAACAAATGATCAATGATGTGGTCGCGAAGATTCAAAAGCAAGAACCGATCAGGGCCGCGTCGCTCCGATAACCCTATGATGGTGAGATTGAAACAATCCTGGTTGGTCTGGTCGCTGCTGCTCTGCCTCGTGCTCGTGAACGGGCTCCTGGCGGTACCGGCGGTCGCCCACGCCGATCACCATGCGAAGCATCAGGCCGGCACGCATTCGACCGGTCTGTGCGCTTGGGAATGTGCCGCCGGGCAGAGCCTCGACACGGCGACGGTGGTTTTCAGCTCATCCCTGCAGTTCGTCGAGCTGGCCGATACTCAGCCCATTGCTCGCGTAGCCACTACGTCACCCGTCTCCCTCTTCTTCCGCGGACCTCCCGCGTTCCTCAGCTAATTTCTTCTATTCACGACAACCGTAACGCGCAGAGAGGCGGTGGAAAACCCACCGCCCCTCGAATGCCATCACCTCAACTACTGTGAGACTTATGATGTTCCTTTCCCGATCCCGGCGGCTCGTTCTTCTCTCTCTTAGCATCTTCTTTCTGGGCGTGGGGGCCGTGCGTTCGGGCTCGGTTCAGGCCTCGTGCGGTTCTGTGAGCTGCTTTGTCGTGATCGGATCGCAGCAGCAGGTTCCGATGGCCGGCCTGCTGACCGTCAACGCGATTTATAACTACACGCCGATGGAAGCGCCGTCGGGGCAGGGCGGCAGCATCCCGTTTTCCAATCAGGGGAGCAAGACCCTGACGCTGGCCAACTTGAACGTGAATCAGATTCGCACGCTCATGCGCACCGCCACGCTGGATATGAATTACGGGTTGACTGAGCGCTTCGGCCTGCAAGTGACTGTGCCGTATAAACAAGTGAATTCCGATGCGCAGATCGGCGGGGTTACGCCGGTGCCCTACAGCGACAAAGGGATCGGCGATGTGCGCGTCAGCCTCAAGTACAACGTTCTGCCCACGCTGCGTAGCATGATCGTGGTGGGCATGGGCGTCGATCTGCCGACGGGCGACTACGGGCAGCGGGTGCAGGGGACCTCATTGGCCGAATCGACTTTGCAGATCGGCAAGGGTAATTTTGGATTTGTCCCGTCGATCTATCAAAGTTACGAACTCATCCCACATCGACTGAACCAGTTTGCCTTGGCGAGCTACCGGCATACGCTCAAGAACAGCGATGGCTACAAATTCGGCGACGAGGTCAATCTCAGCGCCGGGTTCAACATCATTCCAATCGAGCAGGCGTCCTGGTTCGTGCTGACTCAACAAGTCAACTATCGCTGGATGCAGAACGATGCGATGGACGCCTCCCTGTTTCAGTTCAATCCGGGCGGCGCGGCCATTCTCCTCGATCCGACGGTGAAGTTCCGCTCTGTCCCGACGACTGGGTCCACCTACATGGCCTATTCGCCCGGCATCATGCTGAATCTTTGGAATTATGCGTCGATGTATTTCATCGCGCAGATTCCGGTCATGCGGGATTTCAACGGCAACTTGGAACAGCAAGTCAGTTATGTATTCGGACTCACGAAATCATTTCAACTGTTGGGCGGGTCATAGGCGACGTAAGTCAATGTTTGCACGAGCGACAGAACATCGAAGGGTCGTGATGCCGGGGGCGGTCGCCCGCACGCTGGCAGGGTTTTGCGCGCTGCTCTGGGTGGCGGGATCAGTTTCCGCGGCCTACGGCAGTCTAATGCCGCAATGGACCACGCCCCATTGCCCGCAAGGGACATCCCATCATGCCCAGCACAATCAGAGCCATTGCGTATGGCACTGCGACGGCGTCGATGCGCAGGCATCCGCCGGCAGGAATCCCGGCGCTCAGGCTGATCCCTTCGGATATCTGGCGAATACAGGAGGCCGGTCCCTCCGGACAGTAGCCCATCGAACGGGAGCCACCCCTCGCGGCCCGCCGGTAAGAAGTGCGCGCGAACGGGATCCAAATTGTTAAGGGTGCAAGAAACATATCACGTCAAGAAATGGGGAAGGTACACACCATGAGATTCATCAGCGCGAGAAAGGGTTATTCAACGTATGCCAAGACCGGCCTGCTCGGACTGGCCGTCATCGGCCTCGTCAGTTGCAGTTCGGGCGATTCCACCACACCGGTCGTCACCTCCAGCGGCAGCGCCGCGCTGCAGGGGCCGATCGCATTCGTGAACAACCGGGACGACAAAACGATCTCGGTGGTGGGTACGGACACCCAGGGGAATCTGAAGATCGTTTCGACGATGCCCAGCGTGGAATTTGAGGGGAATGCGTTGGGGGATATGCAATTCTCAAGTGAAAACTGGGTCTTCGTAAACCTCGGTGCCGGGAACAAGGTGGCAACCATCGATCCGATCAGCGGCGCGACCCCGATCCATGAAGGCAATCTGCCTACGGGCACGCGACCCGTCCACATCTATCGGGATCCGACTGACGGAGAAGTAATGTGGTCGATGAACGATGGCGACCCGACAAACGGGAACGATCCTATCAATTGTGCGACAGGCACCTCGGTCACGGTTTTGCATAATGCCCACATTGGGCCAGGCGGAAATCCTCCCAAAGTTGTGGGGACTACGTGCGCTCTCGCGTCCGGCCATCAGGTCATGGCGTTTTCCCAACCCACAGCGACTGACGCGACCATTCCCAAGTACGCCGCCATCACCCAGGAGAAGGGCGGCCAAATCGCGTTTCTCGATAACAATCAAGCATCTCCCACGTACCGTTCTTTGGTTGCCCGTCTTGATCTCTGCACGGATGCGGGCCAGGCAGGTCTGACTCCGGCGGGAGCGGCTTGCGACAACGAGAACGCCACAGCGATCACCGTTCCGTTTACGGCGAACGGCTCAAACCCGCACGGCATCCGCTGGTCGAAGGCCGTCGGCAAGATTTACAGTATGCAGACTGCGTACAAAGAGATCGTCGAAGTCGATCCCAAGCGCATCGTGCCGGGCCCTGGCGATCATAAGGCTGCCATTACGAGGCGGCTGAGTTATGCAGGGACACCCTATGCTTCCTACGGAATCACGCCCGATGGAAGATTCCTCTTCCTCCGCGGGAGTGATCTTGCCGCCGATCCAACGAAAATCATCGGCAAGCTCGCCGTCGTCGATCTCGCTGCAGCCGGACCGCTTGTGATCATTCCGGTCATGGATCTTGATAACGTGGTTCCCTCGACCTTCAAGTTCACGCCGGATGGTCAACGGATGTATCTGTTGGCGTCTGATACGACGACGGGCAATGCGGCACAGTTGGCTGCACAGAAAAAGAATCGCTTGTTTGTGTTCAACCCGTCGACCTTCCCTGCCGCACCGCAGTTGCTGGCGGAGATTACCCTGTTGTCAGCCGCTGGGCACAATTTCGACGTGTTGGTTCAGGGGACGGGCCAAGCGAGCGCAGTTCTGGTGTCGAACGGGACGGCAGGGACAGGGTCCGTGTCACGTATCAACAGCAATCATCAGATAACGGGAAGCCTGTTGGTCGGAGGAAATCCAGGTGCGGTCATGTACTTCGCCTCCGGTGCTGCGACCTCCGGGAATCAGGCGACGTCATCTTTGACCGGCGGGTCGGCTACGGCGCCGGTGGCGTTAGCAGAGCGGCTGGACGATCACGGGATGCCGGAGTAATAGGCCTAATAGAGTCTCTATCACCAGGGATGTGGAAGGAGGCGGGGCATCCCGCCTCCTTCCCGCAACCGAAAGTGAGAGGATCATGAACAAATCACTGTTACGTGTCGAAGAGGCGGCGCAAGCGCTGGCCGTCAGTCGGTGGACGATCTACCGCTGGGTGGAGCAGGGCCGGTTGGAAGGCACCAAGATCGGCCGAGGCAGTCTGCGGGTGTTCAGCCGTTCGATCGAGAGGCTCGTCGAGCAGAACCGGACGGATGACGTGGCGCAGGGCGCGCTCGTTCATCACGGAGGGATGTCTCCTGTAGGGGGCGCGATCCATTAGGTTTGGCAGGATGTCCGATGCCGACGGAGGCTTGTAGCATCCGTCGGTAGACGGATGTGCGAGGCAATCTTTACAACGAGGGGCCATGGCTCTCTCAGGCAAGAGCAGTGCGGGTGTCTTTCACAAGGTGATGATTTCATGATGGCGGAACAGCAGGACCGGTTTCCTTTTTCAGCCTGGGGCGTGTCGTTCGCGGTACACGGACTGGCGCTCTGTGTTGCGTTTGTGTTGGCGATGCAAGCGCAGCCCATCATCAAAGAAGAACTCTTCCAGTGGGAGGTCGCGCTCGTACCGCCCTCACCGGACGTTCCTCACGCCGAGACGCCGGAGTCCACGCCGACGGTTCAGCCGGCGAAGCCGACCCCGGTTCGAACCGTTCAGACCCCGCAGCCTGTTCAGCCGGTAGAACCGCCGCCTGACATGGCCATGACCCGTGTGGCGACCCAGTACAGTCCGGAGATCGTTCATCCGACGATTGCCCCGCCTAAGCCGGAACCTGTGTCGGAAATCATTCAGGCAAAGGTCCAACCGGTTGCGCCGCAAGAAACAAAGAAAGAAGACATCAAGAAGGAAGAAGTGAAGCCGGAGCCGGTCCTGCACGAGACTCATCCGGCCCCTGTCGTCAAAGAAGTCGCGCAGCCGGTTGAAACGGTGGCGACAGCCCAAGCCTATGAGCCTCCCGCGTCGGCACCGGCGCATCACGCGGAGTCTGCTCCTGTCATTCATCATGAGAACCCGTCTCCTGAAGAGATGGCGCCGGAATGGCGACCGCTCGTGGCGGTGAGGGACGGATCTGCAAAGAGGGCAACAGAGCCGGTGACCGCCTCATCTGCTCCGGCTGTGGCTGAATCGGCCCCGGTCCCGGCCGCCGCCGCTCCGGCCCAGGCATCGCCTCACCATGCCGATGCGCCTGTCGTCGCCAACGCGGCTGCCGTTCGCCCGGCGACGAAGGCCGACAATGCCTGGCTGGCGGAGTCGCTCGGCCGGCGCATCAAGGAACTGACACGCTATCCCAGCTCCGCTCGTCTGAACGGATCGGAAGGGAAAGTCGTGTTGCGCGTGGTCCTCCGCGCCGACGGTCATTTGGTCGATGTGGTAGTGCATCGGAGTTCGGGCCACGACGTGCTCGATCGCGCGGCGATGGAGACGGTGCGACTGGCCTGCCCCATCCATATGAAACAGGCGTTGAGCGCCCCGGAAGTCGCGGTGTACGTGCCGATTGTCTATAGCCTTGCGGGATAGGAACCATCCATGAGACGCATGACACGAATATTAATGGTGCTTCAGGAAATCGAGTGGGTCAAGTATCCCTTGCGCCAGAGTTTCCCAGCGTCTTGTGGCCAAGCCGCTCCCCGCCCTCCCCTTTGTAAGGGGAGGCAAGGAGGGGTAGAGCCTCATGGGCGACGGTGCAGCTCACGAATCACCGCGCTGATGACGGTAGCCGACGGACTCGACCTCCCCTTGCCCCTCCTTACGAAGGAGGGGAAGGCAAGAGAGGCTAGCATCGTTCCGAATGGGTCTCTGCGTTCATCGACTCACTCAGAATCCAGAAGCGCCATAGTAAAGAGCGCAATGTATGGGTGCATAGGAGTCGGCAGCAGCCTGATGCTCTGTGCCACGATCGCGTTGGCCGAGTCTGCGCCGACATTTGTGCTCGGCCCCAAAGTGACGACAGACCGCAAAGTACGCAGCGTCGTGGGGCCCTCCGTTCGGATCGATGACCAGGGGCAGATCTCTCTTGCCTGGGTCGAGGAAGAGAAGGAGACTCGCACGGTGCTGTACTCACGCATCGAGAAGGCCGGGGCTCCAATTGGTGAGTTGGTGCGTGTGAACGGCCCGGGTGAGGTGCCCTATAGCCGCCAGGAGGCGCCGGCGCTGGCCGTATCCGGGGATGAAGTGCTTATGACCTGGGCCGTGACCCATCCGAAGATGACGCCGGACAAGCCCTTCTCTAACGATCTCCGTTTAAGCCGATCGACCGATGGCGGCAAAATCTTTCAGCCGTCGGTGTTGGTGAATGACGATCAGCAGGTCATCGGGCACAGTTTTGATTCGATCCACGTGGCGCCAGACGGCGTCGTCCACATGGCCTGGATCGACGGGCGGGAGGGCAAGAAAGAATCCGGCACGTTCGCCACACGTTCCAGCGACCACGGTCGTACGGTCGAGAAGAATCTCAAGATCGATGAGGGTACGTGCGTCTGCTGCAGGACGTCGATGACCAGCAGCCCCGACGGAACACTGTACATCGCCTGGCGAAAGATTCTGCCGGGCGATCTCCGCGAGACGGTCGTGGCGCGTTCGACCGACGACGGCGGGACATTTGCAGCTCCGGTGATCGTCGGCCATGATCGATGGGTCTTCCCCGGCTGCCCTCATCGACCGGCGTCAGTGGGGACGGATCGTCAGGGACGTCTCTATGTGGTCTGGTACACGGAAGGGTCGGATGAAACCCCCTCGATCTATCTGGCCTACTCAGATGACAAGGGCGAAACATTTTCTCCGAAGCAGAAATTGAATCTCTCCAAGGGCACCTTCCCGGACCATCCGCAGATGGCGGTCGATCCCGCAGGCCGGCTGGTCATTGTCTGGGAAGAACAGTCGCCGGTCCGGCGCGAAATCGTGATGAGCGTCTCGCTCGATCGCGGGCAGACCTTCAGTGCGCCGCAGAAATTGAACGACAAGAAAGGGCAAACGCCCTCACTGTCCATCAATGCGCAGGGGCTTGCCGCGCTGGCCTGGATGGAGCATGCGATGCCGGCGCATCGGATCGTGGTGCAAACGATCCAGATGCCGGCGACTCCGACCATCGCGAGACAGGAGCCGTAGCAGGATGCTGAAAAAGTCCGCCAGCGGCGTTCCCTGCCTTCGCCGAAGCGCTTCGCGCAGGCAGGTCGCATCGTTCAGACCCTCAACGTACGGAGAATATTACGTGAGGCAAAGGACCTCTCCGCTCGCAGATGATCGAAGCGAGCGGATCAAGCGAAGCTTGGTATGTACCTCCTCGGTCCTTCACTCGCTGCGGCCTTGCTGGACGGCCATTTTGAGCATCCTGCGGGTAGCGATCTCGGGGGCTTCGCCGGGAGGATTATCGCTGCGGGTTGTGATGGCGATCGCACTCTCATTCTTGGCACTCACCGTCGCGGAGCCAAGTGGTGCACACGATCCCTTTACCGCGCTCAAGATGAGTCGGCTGCCGGCTGGGAGTATGGCCGTGCCCTTCGAGCTCACGGCGCTGGATGGCACGCGGGTGAAGTTGAGCGATCTGGCAGGGAAAGTCGTGCTGGTGAATTTTTGGGCCACCTGGTGCGGCCCCTGTAAAGAGGAAATGCCGTCGCTGGCTCGCTTGCAGCAGCAGCTCGATCCCAAGAAATTCGTTCTGCTGACCGTGACGACGGACCTGCAGCGTCAAGGCATCGCCCAGTTTCTCTCGCACCTGGGCGTCACGCTGCCGGTGCTGTTCGATGAAGATCAGGAAGTGTCGCGATCCTTTATGGTGCGCGGATTGCCGACCACGATCGTGATTGGCCGCGACGGGACATTGTCCGGGCGGGCGGTCGGGCCGCGTGTGTGGGACAGCCCTGAGGCGGTGGCGATGATTCGGCAGGCGATGGAACAGGCGAAATGAAGAAGTGGACCCTGCCGCTGGCGCTCGCCACCGTCGTCGTCTATCTGACGCTGTCGGTCAGTGCCGCGGCCTGTCTGTTCACGCATCAGGTGCAGCCCCGTTCAACCCATCACCAGAGCAGCGGGGTGACCCATTCACCCCTCTGTGCCTGGGCCTGCCAGGCCAATCAACCGGTTGACGGTCCATCCGCAGCCCCGGATTCGCAGCCGCTGGCTTTTGCGGCGCTAGTCCTGTTAGTCGGGGCCATCCGGCCCTCTCTGTGTTTCACGACTCTTGCGCAGCCCCGCGCGCCGCCTCGCTTCTAACAGGATGCTGAAAAAGGCCGCCAGCGGCGTTCCCTGCCTTCGCCGAAGCGCTTCGCGCAGGCAGGTCGCATCGCATAGAGGCTCAACGTACCGCTGTGTACGCCTCGCCTCCATGCTCGCTGCGGCCTTGCCGGACAGCCTTTTTGAGCATCCTGACCACTAAACACATCGTTCAATCGTCGTTCTCTGGCGCGGATTGTGCCGCCTCTGTGCGGTCTTCATCCGTCCCGGAGGACTGTGTGTCATCATCATTCACTGTCGGGAGAGGAGTACGGGCCATGGTGTCGTTGAAGTGCGTTAGTCGGATCGCAGTCGTCATGACAGTCGTCGGAACGTTGGCGGCGGGGCAACCCCTTGCCCCCGCACAGGCGCAGGAGCCGAATCTAGCGGAGGCAACCGCGTCGCCGCGTGAGCAGGAACTGCGCGGACAGCTCAAGGGCATTCTTCAGGAGCTGGAAGAGCTTCAGAAGGGACGGGAGAGTGCCGTCCCGCCGGCGGAGCGGCCGAAGACGGTGACAGAAAAGGCGAAACCGGAACAGACCGAGGCGGTCGAGGCAGCCGGAGCCATGCCGGAATATGAATTGGCCGACACGAGCATCGTCAGCAAGCGATTCCAAAAGCGGCCGGAAGGGGTGTCGCTGTCGGCGACGATTCAGGCCGAGACAGATTCGCAGCCGACACGCACGATGAAGGAGTCGATGGAGTCGCTGCCGGGCATCATTTTGCGGCAGGCGAACGGGCCGCGGGATTTCAGTATTGCGATTCGAGGATCCGGCGTAAAGACGTCCTTTGCCGTACGAGACATCAAGATGTACGAAGACGGGTTTATCCAAACCCAATCCGATGGATTGTCGCGGTTGGATATCCACGACCCCTGGTTCATGCGCAGCGTCGAAGTTTTGCGCGGCGCCTCATCATCCCTGTACGACAACTACGCGCTCGGAGGCATGGTGCACTTCCGCACCAGGCAGGGCAGCGACATCAACGGATTTGAAACGTTCTTGTCCGGCGGTTCCTACGGCTATCACAAGGAAGCCTTCGCCGTCGGCCAGGAGACCGAGCATCTCGATATCTCCATGTTCGCCAGCAACGTTCAGGAAGACGGGTATATCCGGAACAGCGGATACAAAACGCAAACGCTCAACTTCAATATGCGATTCAAGATCGACGACAAGCAGAATTTCTATTTCAAGGCCATTTCGAACTGGCTGGACACCCGTGTGCCGACCAGACTCACGCAGGCGCAGTTTATCGCCGACGACCGGCAGGTCGGCGGCACCGGCGCGACGACGGCGGACCGGCTTCATCAACAGCGGGTCGACCGCCGGACAATCGTCGGCGGCATGTACGAGCGCCAGCTCAACGCCAACACCGTGCTCACCGTGGAAGCCGATTACGATGTGAAGGATATCAATCAGACCTTCAATCAGATCAGCGACAACATCAACCCCAACTACAAGCACTACACCGATTTGCGGCATGATGGCCGCCTCGGCGACATGCCGTTGAAGAGCTACATCGGGTTTTTTGCGAACAGCATGGAGCAGGAGGGGCAAACGTTTCAAAATCTCGCCGATGGCCAGGGGACGCGAGGATTGCTGCTGCAAAACAACCGGGGGAACATTCGCAATATCGGAGCCCGGTTTCGCGAGGAACTGGAATTTGTCCCGAAATGGACGTTGGCTGCCGGGTTGGGATTCGAGCAGTCGCATCTGAGCATCGAGACGATCAACTATACGGGGGGAGCCGTCTCGTCGAGGCCCAATGCCCACCGGGACTTCACCAATCTGGCGCCGGAAGCCTCGCTGACCTGGAAGCCGGCGGAGGGCTATCGCCATTGGGTGCGCGCATCCACGGGCTATGGCTTGCCGACGTTCGGTCAGCTCACGAGAGATCCGGTGACCGGACTGCCCGGATCGAACTTTGACTTGAAACCGCAGAAAAATCTCAATACGGAAATCGGGACGGAGTCGAAGCTCACGAAAGATCTCAAAGTTCAACTGGTCGGGTTCTGGGTCTTTTTCAAAGATGAGATCATCACGCAGACGATCAGCGGGAACAACACGACGTCCATCAATGCCTCCTCCTCTGAGTATCGCGGCATTGAGGCCGCGTACGATTGGCGGCCGGTATCAGGCTTGCGCCTGTCCGGTGCCTATACCCACACCGATGCGCGTTACGTGAACTTTTCCGACCGGACGGCCGCCGGATTTCTGGTGCGTGACGGGAAGAAAGTGGCCAACGTGCCGACTGATGTGTTGAACAGCAAGGTCGAGTATGACCATGCCGAAAGCGGCTGGGGCGGTTGGGTGGAAGGGAGCTACTACAATAGCTACTTCTTAAACAACAATAATACGTTCGGCATTCCTGCCTACATGATCGGCAATGTGAATATTCACAAGAACGTCGAGCTGAAGCATTCGTGGTTCCGGTTCGCCAAGTTCTATCTGGAACTGGACAACATCGGCGACAAGAAGTACGCGGCATCCGGCCAGGTTATTTCAGGCGAGACTCATGGGCAAGCCGCCGCATCGCAGGCCTTCTTTGCCGGCTACGGGCGAGCCATTTATGGCGGTGTGACGCTGGGATTGTTCTAGGGAGTACGTCATCCGGACGGGGCCGCCATGCGGCGGCCCCGTCCGGATGAATGTTCATAGAGGAAGCGCTACGGACATAAGTCTGATGGGAACCGACGCAGAATTCTGTAGCACAAGTGAGCAGCCATCGGTAGACAGTCTCGGGGGATCGGCGTACATGAGTAGGCTGAAAGGGTAGAGAGCGTATGAGCGGTCGTTCGATCAGATCATTCGGGACTGTCGTCGCCGGAATCACGGCGGTGATGTACTTCGCCCTGGTCTGTTTGGCCGCCACGTGCTCGCTGGCCCTGCCGGTGTCCGCCTCTGCCGGCGGGCATGAACAACACCACGACAGTCACGAGACGACACACTCCTCTCTCTGTGCCTGGGTCTGCCAGACCACTCCGGAGAGCGGGTTAGTGGCGTCGGCTCCTGCCGACGTTGTTGAGTCGGTCGTGCTTGTTCCGGTTGTTTCTCCCGTTCAACTGGTTTCAGTCTCTTCGGTGTCACTCCTCCGCTCTCGTGCTCCTCCAGTGCTCCCGCTCGGATAATTCAGGCGGGACGCGTTCGTTCCAATTCAATGTTTTCATGCTGCGGCCATAAGTCTCCCGAGGGAGTCTGGCCGGAGCTTCACTGAACGCCTTCCACCTGAGCGATCCGGGGTGCCCCGGTCTGTCTCGAAACATCTGTGTGGTCCGGGTATGGCGGCCTCCTTGCCCGGACCCACTGGGGCGCAGGCTCTCTCCACTGAGTCTCCGCTTCGGCCATTGGGTGAATATCTGTGGATCAACCAAGAGGAGAGGGAGCTATGAAGCTTGGTCTCGTGGGGGTGGGATTGGCTGTGGGCTTGAGTGTGTGCCTGCCGGTTCAGGCGGAGGATTCGTCGCGGGCGGCGACCGGGCCGGAGCAGAAAGATGCCGCTGCCAGTCAGGTCATCGTCCAAATCGGGGGGCGGTTCTGTGAGTACCATCGCGAAGAGGTCGAAGGGGCGCTGCGGCGTTTCCCGGCGGTGCAAGCCGTCGAGTTCTTGAACGATCACGGTACGGTGCTGGTGCGCTCTCAGCCGGACGGAGTTCCGCCGGTGCAATTGGCGGCGTCGGTTGAGCAGGCGCTGGCCTCAGGGATCGGCTGCAAGGCCTGGGTGGATCGTGGCGGGTCACGGGAAGCGAAATCATAAATCATCGAAACGGAGGCCGGCGATGAAACACGGAATCGCAATCATGATGGTGCTGCTCCTGTGGGGTTGCAGCGAAATGGGGACGACTCCGACGGCGAAGGCGCCGGCGAAGCCGAAGGACGGCGAACTGGCGTACCCGGCAGACTATAAGACCTGGCCGAAGTTCCTCTCCGAGGTGCAGCGGCCGGATGCGAAACAGATACGCGAGCTCTTTGTGAATCAGGTCGGCGCGCGCACGAACCAGGGTCAGATGTTTTCTAACGGTACGGTCATGGTCATGGAGTTGCACAAAGCCAAGATGAACGGGGATGTGCCGGAGACGGGGGCGGACGGCAAGCTCATCAAGGGCGATCTCGGGAAAGTGTTCGTGATGGCCAAAGGCGACGGGTGGGGGCAGGACGTGCCCGACAATCTGAAAAACGGGAACTGGGTCTTTTCCGCCTTCGGTCCGGACGGGAAGCCGTTGGCCGAAGATTTCACGAAGTGCCGCGCGTGCCATGCGCCGCTGGCAGCAAAAGATTTCGTGCATCGCTATGACGAGTATTTCGACAAGCGCATGGCGCGCTAGTCGAGGGATGAGGTGAGACGTTGGGATCTGCGGATGGGTTGACCTCCTGACGCAGGTCTCACCAGGGGGAGCGCGGGTTGGGCGCTCCCCCGCCACCCCTTCGAGGCAAGCATGATGGAACTGCCGTTGTTGCGTGTTCAAGAGGCGGCTGCGCTGCTCAGAGTGAGTAAGTGGACGATCTATCGATGGATCGAAGAGGGCCGTTTGCGCGCGACGAAGATCGGGCGCGGGAGCCTGCGAATCTTTCGCGTGTCAGTGAACGGACTCATCGAAGGCCAGCGGACCGATCCGGCGAGTGCTGAAGCGGATAGGCGAGCCAAGGTGGTCCGCGTGCGATCGAGCCTGCGCGCGAGCAAGGGGCGAGGATGAGTCGGAACCGGGTCTGGTAGTTGTGCACCCTTCTTCCAGACCTGCCCGGGGAGTCGGAGGTGGCCTCCCTCCGAGTCCCCGGCCCTTCGGGGCTACACAAGAGTCGGGGCTACACAGGAGATGGTGTGCTTGTAAGGTGTCCTGCGCGTCGGAGGTGTATTCCTCCCAAGTCCCCGGCCCTTCGGGGCTACAGTTGTGATGAGCAAGGCGAGACTCGTGAGCAAGGACATACGCAGTGCGCAGGTATCTTGCCCGGGGAGTCGAAGGTGCATTCTTCCCAAGTCCCCGGCCCTTCGGGGCTACACAAGAGTCGGGGCTACACAAGAGATGGTGTGTTTGTAAGGTGTCCGGGGCGTCGGAGGTGCATTCCCCCCAAGTTCCCGGCTCTTCGGGGATGCAGTTGTGATGATCGAGGCGAGAGAGTTGAGTAGGGGTGTCATGCGTAACCGAGGCGAGGCATGCGTAACCTGCATGGGCACTCGCAGGTAAGTTCTTCCTAAGCCCCCGGCCTTTCGGGGTGCAGCGAGGTGATGTATGGCGGTCATGATGTCTGCGGTCTCGTCCATTCCCCGGTCGTCCACGGCGGAGACGTTGCGCTCTGATGCCTGGTTGCATGTCGTGGTTGTGCGGCTTCTGGCCGTGGCCTTGACGATGACGCGCCGCCGGCCCCGCCGGTCCGACGGCATAGGTAAGGGATTGCCCAAGGGATATCGCGCCTGGCCGATGCTCGATTCCTCTACGGATCCCTCGGAGCCCGGCGCGTTCCGGCGCTTCTATGTCTGCGCGAAAGGAGCGGGTACCGTCGACGATGAAGCGTTTCCGGTCGGCACGGTGCTGGTCGTGGAAACGTATCGTGCGCACGGAGGCGAGGGATCGCTCGCTACGGGCACGGGCGCTCTTTGCGGGCTGGAGTCGATCTTTGTTCTGGAGAAATTTGCGAGTCTGCAAGTCTGCTGCGACGCGCACGATGAACAGGGGGCCTGGTCTTATGCGACGTACGGCGCCGATGGCCGGCTTCCGGCCAACGGCGCGACGGTCTCCGGAACCGGACGTGTGATGGCGCTGCAATCTGCCAGGGGCGCGCGCTGCCCTCCATCCTTCAGTCGGTGACGATCTCGACAGTGAATTGGGACACGGGGTCCGAGATCGCGTTCGGGTTCCAGCTTTCTCCCGGTATGGTCGGGGTGGCCCTGCTCTTCGCCCTGCTCATGAGCATGGTCGGTGGCCTGATCCCGGCGACGCGTGCGGCCCGCCTCGACATCGTGCAGGCGCTCGGCGAACGGACGGTGTGATGGGCTTGTATTCCCTTTCCTCTATCGATTGACGAGCCCGCACCGTTTGCCGGACAGCCTTCCATAGCATGAGGTCATCCGCACCTCGCGGGAAGTCGGGAGAAGGCAAACGGCGGAGCGCCGCGCCAGTGGTTTGACAGGTGTGCCGACCTGGCGTACGCTCTGTGTCGCCGCGACACATGGAGGAAACATGGCCACGAATCTCGCGATCGACGATGTCTTACTTGAACGCGCTCGCCGGGTCGGGAAGCTCCGCACCAAAAAGGAAACGGTCACCCAAGCGCTGACCGAATTCATCCAGCGCCGCCGCCAGCGGAATATTCTGAAGGCGCTGGGCACGATCGAATTCCGGAAGGGATGGGATTATAAAAAGGATCGTCGCGACCGTGAATCTGGTCGTTGACACATCCGTGTGGTCTCTGGTTCTTCGGAGGCCTCGGGTCGATGAAGACGACCTCCATGTCCGCGCTTTTCGCCGGTATCTTGAGTCAGGTGCCGGACTTTTTCTGATCGGCACGATCCTCCAGGAACTGCTCGACGGACTCCGCTCGGCGAAACAGTTCGACCGGTTGCTGGGTCTTCTCGATCCGTTCCCGCTCCTTGAACTGGACCGGCAAACCTACGTCGCCGCCGCCCGTCTGCGCGCAGTCTGCCGGGCGAAGGGCGTCAATGCGGGTCCGGCGGATTTCCTGATCGCGGCGACCTGTTGTCAGCATGGGTTCCCTCTGCTGACCGCAGACAAGGACTTCAGCCGCATTGCCCGCCATTGTGATCTCATCACCTTGCCCACGTCATCCTGAACAGCGCGTCATCAACGGCCCGTCTCGACATCGTGCAGGCGCTGGGTGAACGGACGGCGTGACGATGCCGGTCGACGCTTTCTAATTTCTCACGATCTCGATACAATTCGATCCGTCGCTTCAGCCTATCCACATTTCCAAGGAGGATTCGTTATGTTGAAAGCTCGCGTGTTGTTGGCGGTAGTCGCGTGCGGTGCGTTGATGGTGGCCGGGCCGGTCGGAACGGCGTTCGCCGGAAATGCGCATGTGAAGGAAACGATCGCGCATGCCAAGGAAGCTGTCGCGCATGAAAAAGAAGCGATTACGCATCTGGAAGAAGCCGTGAAGGGCAGTGCCGATGCGCATGCGAAGGAAGCGTTGGAACATGCCAAGGAAGCCGTGAAGCATGCGGAAGAAGCGTTGGCGCACGCCGAGCAGGCGGAGAAGCCGGCGAAGGGCAAGAAGGGTAAGTAGTTTGCGTCGTTCTGCTTCCTGATCAGTCTCTCAGGCACGGCCCCGGCAGGCGGGCCGTGCCTCCCGCTTCACGGTCCATTTCTCAGTCGCCCCCCTCTCTACAACCCGTCGCCATAGCCCGGTTCCGGATGATTCCGATCTTCTGTTGCATCGGTGTGCATCAGTTAGCAGGCATCGGTGGACAGGGTTTGAGGGGGTGGCTACAGTAGCCCCTCCTCGGAGACTGTCTTGTGCGTCTTTGGCTTGCCACGATGCTCACCTGTACGATCCTGCATACAGGGCTGTCCATTGCCGCTCCGGACCAGTCGCTGGAGCAACTGCTTCGCGGGCACACGTTCAATCATGCCTTCGAGGGCTTCGACTACTATTCAGTGACTATTGAAGAGGACCGATCGCAGGCTGACGGGTCGCGGGAAGTGACCGCGGTCGCGAGCGGGCGGTTCCTTGAGAATGCCAAACGATTGAAGATTCTGTTTCTGCCGGTCGGCAATCATGTCATCGGGAGGCAAGTGCTGGAAGAGGCGGGGTTGCCTCCGTGTCACGGGTCCGAAGAGCCTCGTACGTCCTAATCGTTTTTAACTCAGGAGGAGGTTGCGTATGGTACGGAAGTTAGGTGTGGGTCTTGTCGGCTGTGCCGCGGTGTTGATGATGGTTTCCGGGGCCTGGGCGTTGCAGTCCGGGGGTGTGGAAGTCGGCGATCTGGAGACCGGATCGGTGGTCGGCCAGTCGTTCAAAGAGTTGCCGGTCGATCTGGATATCTATGCGACCGAGGTCGGAGCGCTGAAGATTCTGTATCCGCCGACGTCGGTGTTGGACCTGAAGAACCGGCCGGGGACTCCGGTCTTGGTGCGGGTGACCAACAAGTCCGCCGTCGAGCGCGGGTTTCATATGACGGCGGCGGAGAATCAATCGGCGCCGACCGTGTTGAATGTGAAGATCGTGCTCAAGCCGGGGGAGACGAAGTATATCGGCATTCCGACAAGCGATCTGTTGTACGCGGCCGGCAGCACGTTTGTGTATCGGGATCAGCTCAATCCCAAAGATGCCGGCGGGAAGCTGATGTTGTTGAAGTAGTCGAATCTTCGATGCGGGGAGCGACGCTGATTCGGCGTCGCTCCCGCATTCATCCGGTATGGTGCCGTCCGCACGTTGATTTCCCTCCTTCGCCCCGTTTATAGTCCGCCGAGAGTTGTTTGTGTTGAAGGGGGGGGACGCCTTGATTTCAGACCGCCGAACTCAGGTTGCGACCGTCCTTGGTTTCTGTTGTGGTTTCCTTCTTCTCTTCCTCTTCCCTTCTGTCTCTGCCGCTGGTCTTCAGGAATCGCTTCAGCATGAGCTGGATCTGACGCGCGCCGCGCTGGCTCGCGGCGATCTGAAAGCCGCCGATGAGGCGGTGCAGAAAGCGCTGCATCTCAATCCCGGGTCGCCTCAGGCGCTGCATCTCCACGGACTCGTCTTACTGAAAGGCCGGAAGCCGGCCGAAGCGGCGGAGGAGTTTGTGCGCGCGCTCAAAGCGAAGCCGGCCTTCGCCGAGGTGCTCAACGATCTCGCCGAAGTCTACGCCGCGCAGGGCAAGTCGGCCGAGGCGCAGCAGGCGCTCATGAAAGCGATCGAAGCCGATCCGAAGCATGCGGAGTCGTATCTGGATCTGGGCAAGCTCCATGAGTCGCAGCGTGATGTACCGGCTGCGATCAAGACCTATCAGGGGCTGTTGTCGATTCAACCAAACCATCCGGAAGCATTGTTCTCTCTGGCGACACTTCAGGATCACGCCGGCGAGACGAAGGCGGCTGCAGAAACGCTGGCCCGCTTGACGAAGGCCCATCCCAAACATGCCGATGCCTGGTATCTGACCGGTCGGATGGCGGAGAAGCGCAATGATCTGGTGGAAGCGGCCTATGCGTACAAACAGGCGGTTGCGGCTAAACCCGATCTGGTTGATGCGCATTACAATTTAGGTTTTATCTATCGCAGCCAGGGGAAATCCACTGAGGCTGAGCGGGAATTCCTGGAAGTGCTCAGATATCAGCCGGGCTATGCGGAAGCCCATTTGAATTTGGGCGTGGTCTACACGAGCATGGGCATGCTTGATGAAGCGGAGCGCGAGTATGCCTCGGCGGTGGCGTTGAAACCGGAATATGCCGAAGCGCACTACAATCTCGGCGTCTTCTACGAGCTGCACCGGAAGGACATGCCGCGTGCGCTGGCGCAGTATCGCAAATATCGGGAGCTTGGCGGGCGGGATGATCGGGTCGAGCGGATCGTCGGATCGACGTTCCGGTGACGGAACGTCGCGTTATTCGTCACACGTCATGTGTCAAACGTGGTGGGAATCTGATCAGATCATTCACGGTTGACGACTGACGCTTGACGAGAAACGTCTGTCAGTTACCAGTACGGCCAGGGCCTCCAGTAGGGAGACCAATAGGGTCCCCAGTAAGGTCCGGGTCCGATGTGGGGTCTGATGCGGATACGTTGGTCTTCTTCCGTTCTTACCCAGACTTGCATGGTTTTGAGTTCGACGATCGGGTAAGCATATTCCGTCTCGTCCAAGGGCAGGGTGATTGAACCGGCCACTTCTCCGGTGATGGTGACAAACGTTCCGGCTGGAATGGTGGCCGGGTCGAGGAATTCCCGCTGGAGTGCGACAAAGCGCCCCTGAGACTTGTTCCGTTCCAGCGTCGGTTGGAGCGAGGAGTTGAGGGGGAGCTGTAGAATCTCGATGCGGGTTCCCTCCTTCAGGCGCCGGGCGCTCAAGATTTCTCCACCCCAGGTGACGGTTTGATTTTTATAAGAATCGGGCGCTGCCTTGACCTGCATGAAGGTGACCTGGGGCGGCTGCGTACTGTCGGCGGATTCTTGGCTGGTGGCACAGCCTGTGGCGCCAAGTAACGTGGCGCTGAGGAGGATGACGCGAAGTCTATGCATGATTCCAGTATAACAGAGGGCAGGTTTGACAGGTATCCGTTATAATGAGCGGCACGGTTTGGATATTCTAGAAAGGAGCAGGACATGATGCAGGGGAGCAAGTGGAGCAGGCGCCGGGTGCTCGCGGCCGTCGGTGTGGTCTTGGCGCTCGGGATGTCCGTGAGTGCATCGGCTGCGACACCTGAGCTGAAGGGGAAGTTCGAGATTCTGAAAGACGAGAAATCCACCCATCAACCGGGGAAGGTGAAGCTGATCGAGTTTGCCGATTTCTATTGCCCCCATTGCCATCGCTTTGACGGTGAAGGCGTGGCGCTTCTCAAGAAAGAATTCGGCGACAAGATCGACGTCACGATGGTGGGCTTCCCGGTCTTCCAGGGCAAGTTGCCGACGCCGTTCGATATGTATGAACAGGCCCGGACCATGGGCAAAGGGGACGAGATGAAGAAGGTCCTCTTCCGGACGATTCATACGGACAAGATGACCGGTGTGCTGGATCGGTCGTTGCGCGAAGTCCTGATCAAGGAAGTCGGGCTCGACCCCAAGGCGTTTGAAGAGGGTATGGCCAGCGGGAAGCCGGCCAAGGCCTTAGAAGAGAGCAAGAAGTGGGGCGAGCGTATTAAGGTGCAGCAGACGCCGACGGTCTTGATCGACGGCAACATCAAAGTCGAACAGATCGACCCGGACAATCTGAAGCTGGTGATCCACAGCATCCTGGATGCAGACAAGAGGAAGTGACGCGTAACCAGTGACGGGTGACGAGTGCAGGATAGGACGAGCGAGAAGCTCAAGGCGCCGTTTTTCATCACCCGTCACCTGTCACACTTCACAAGGCCATGATGGCGATTGATCCAATCTGCGGGATGACGGTCGATCCGGCCACGGCTGCCGGCCGGTTTGAGTACAAGGGCCAGACCTACTACTTTTGCGCGACCTCCTGCCTCGATCGGTTTCGTGCCGACCCTGAGAACGCCTTGAAGAAGGCTCAAGCCCCTCTCATCACATTTCCTAAGTCTCCCACTGCACGAAAACCGCTCCCGATGATGATGCCGGCGGCGCCTGCCGCCGCCGGTGTACTCGATCCGGTCTGCGGCATGACGGTGCAGCCAGAAACGGCGGCCGGCTCGCACGTGCACGCCGGAAAAACCTATTACTTCTGTGCGACGGGTTGCCTGACCAAATTCAAGAACGATCCCGCCTATTACTTGCTGCCGCCTGATCAGCGTCCAGTCCGCGAGGTGGCTATTCCGGCCGGTGCGGCAGTCGAGTACATCTGTCCGATGGATCCCGAAATCCTTGAGACGAAGCCGGGCGCCTGCCGTATCTGCGGGATGGCGCTGGAGCCGAAGGTCGTCACGATGGAAGAGGGGCCGAATCCGGAGCTTGACGACATGAGCCGGCGGTTCCGGTGGAGCATCGGGCCCGCCGTCGTGGTGATGATCCTGGCGATGTCGGACATGATTCCCGGTCAACCGCTGCACCAGTGGCTGGGCGGCGCACGACTGAACTGGGCGCAGTGGCTGCTGGCGACCCCGGTCGTGCTCTGGGGCGGGTTTCCGTTTTTTCAACGCGGGTGGGTCTCGATCGTCAATCGGGCTCCGAACATGTTTACCTTGATCGCCATCGGCACCGGCGCCGCCTATGGATTCAGCACCGTCGGTACGGTCGTCCCCGAGTGGCTGCCGGTCTCCTTCCATCAGCATGGCGGCGGCGTGGCGGTGTATTTTGAAGCGGCCGCAATGATCACGGTGCTGGTCCTGCTCGGTCAGATTCTCGAGCTTCGTGCGAGAAGCCAGACGTCATCCGCTATTAAGGGGCTCTTGCGACTGGCTCCTACCACGGCGCGGGTTGTGCGGGACGGCCGGGAGATGGATGTGCCGCTCGACCAGGTGCAGGTCGGGAGCCGGCTGCGGGTGCGGCCGGGTGAGCGCATCCCGGTCGACGGCATCGTGGTCGATGGAGGTTCGGCTGTTGATGAGTCGATGCTGACGGGTGAATCGATGCCGGTGGAGAAGACGGTTGGCACAATGGTGACCGGGGGCACGATGAACGGTACCGGCAGTCTCCTGATGCAGGCGCAGAAGGTCGGCCGAGACACGCTGCTTGCCCGCATTGTGCAGATGGTCAGCGACGCGCAACGGAGCCGGGCGCCGATACAACGGGTGGCCGATACGGCGGCGGGCTACTTTGTTCCGCTGGTCGTCGCAGCCGCGGTCATCACGGCGGGTGCCTGGATCTGGTTTGGCCCGGAACCGAAGCTGGCCTACGCGCTGGTCAATGCGGTGGCGGTGCTCATCATCGCGTGTCCCTGCGCGTTGGGCCTGGCGACACCGATGTCTATTATGGTGGGGACGGGCCGTGGGGCTACGGCCGGTGTGCTGGTGAGGAAAGCTGAGGCGCTGGAAGTGCTCGGCAAGGTGGACACGATCCTCTTCGACAAGACCGGCACACTGACCGAAGGGAAGCCGGTGCTGGCCTCCGTCCGGTTTGTGCCGCCCTATAGCGATCAGGATGTGTTGCGGTTTGCCGCCAGCCTCGAGCAGGGCAGCGAACATCCGCTGGCCGAGGCCATTGTCTCCGGTGCGCGGGCGCGCGACATCACGTTGGCTCCGGTGACGCAGTTTTTGGCTGTGACCGGAAAAGGCGTGACCGGCACCATTGATGGCCAGCCGGTGGCGATCGGGACGGCGGCGTTCTTGAGCGCGAGCGGCGGCGTGGTGGGGCGGACTCTGGACGTGCTGGAGGAAGAGGCGTCCGCATTTCGTGAGCGGGGGCAGACGGTTATGTTTGTGGCGGTGAACGGGAAGGCGGCCGGTTTGTTAGGGGTGGCCGATCCGATTAAGGCTTCCTCGGCGGGCGCCGTCAGGCAATTGAAAGCCGATGGCCTTCGCTTGGTCATGGTGACCGGGGACCATCAGCGCACGGCGGATGCCGTCGCAAAGCAACTCGGGATCGATGAGGTGAGGGCGGGAGTGTTGCCGGAACAGAAGGGGCAGATTGTCAGAGAACTCAAAACCGGCGGTCGGATCGTGGCCATGGCGGGAGACGGAGTGAACGACGCGCCGGCCTTGGCGCTGGCCGATGTCGGCATCGCCATGGGTACGGGTGCCGATATTGCGGTGGAAAATGCCGGCATGACCTTGCTGAAAGGCGATTTGCAGGCGCTCGTGCGGGCGCGCCATTTGAGCGTCGCGACGATGCGCAACATTCGGCAGAATCTCTTCTTTGCCTTTGCCTACAATCTGCTGGGCGTGCCGATTGCCGCCGGGGTACTGTATCCGTTCACCGGGTTGTTGCTGAGTCCTATGATTGCCAGCGCCGCGATGACGTTCAGTTCGGTGTCGGTGATCTCCAATGCGCTCCGGCTGCGGCATATCGAATTATAAGTGCGCTCGTTATTCCTGCATGGTACGCTGGCCACGGCATTTCACTGATTCCACGGCAACGGGCCATTTCGCCATATAACTATGAATCGAACGACGGTTGTCACGGTCTGGACTCTGACTCTCTGCCTGGGAAGCCTCCTGGTAGCCGGGCCGGGCCTGGCTGCGACGCATCTGGTGCCCGTCGCCAACGGGCACGACCTGCAAAACCAGGTGAAGGCGACGGCCATCAAAGTTATTCCTGCTGTCGTGAGCATCGCCTCTACGGTGATGGTGCGCGATCAGGCGTTCAGCGACGAGACGCTCCCGTTCGGTCTGTTCAAGGAACCGCCGGCGCGCCGCCAGTACGGGCAAGGCTCCGGCGTGATCGTTTCGCCGGACGGGTACATCATTACGAACAACCATGTTGTCGCCGACGCGGTGGATGTGGAAGTGATTTTGGCCGATCGGCGGCAATATAAAGGAAAAGTCGTTGCCACCGATCCGAAGACCGATGTGGCGGTGGTGAAGATCAACGCCACCAATCTTCCGACCGTGCCCTGGGCGGATTCCAGCACGTTGGCCGTCGGAGAGTTTGTCTTGGCGATCGGCAACCCGCTCGGGCTGAGCCGGACGGTGACGTTCGGCATCGTCAGCGCGGTCGGGCGGGCGGATGTGGGCGTGGCCGACTTCGAAGATTTCATTCAGACCGATGCGCCGATCAATCCGGGGAATTCCGGCGGGGCGCTCGTGAACGTCAACGGAGAGCTGGTCGGAATCAATACGGCGATCGCGAGCCCGACCGGCGGCAGTGTCGGTGTCGGCTTTGCGATTCCGAGCAATATGGCGCGGGCTGCGATGCAGAGTTTGATCAAGACCGGCCGGGTCGTCCGGGGATTTCTCGGGGCCTCGACTCAGGACGTGAGTCCGTCGCTGGGGAAGATCTTTCGCTTGCCGGACGTCAAGGGCGCGATCGTGACCGATCTGCAAGCCAAGGGATCGGCGGAGCGAGCCGGGCTCAAGCGTGGAGATGTGGTGGTGCGGTTCGACGGCCGGGATGTGATGGACAGCGGGCAGTTGCGCAACCTCGTGGCGCAATCGCCGATCGGCAGCAAACACCGGCTGGACCTCATTCGCGAGGGCAAGGCCTATCAAGCGGAGTTGACGGTGCAGGAAGCTCCGCGTGAACGGGCGAAGAAAGCGCAGAACCCATCCGCCGCTGCTTCAACGGCGCACCCGCTGACGGGCGTGGTCTTCGACGACGTGACTCCGCCGCTGGCCCGTCAGATGGATCTGGCCGTCAACAGCGGCGTGGTGGTGACGGATATCGAAGAAGGCAGTCTCGCGGAGTCCTCAGGCCTGCAACCGGGCGACGTGGTGCTCGAACTCAACCGGCAGGCCATCCACAACTTTGCGACCTTCCAGCGCCTTGCCGACCCTCTCAAGCCCAGCGATCTCGCGCTCCTGCTCGTCAACCGGCAGGGCAATGCGTTATACATCCCCATCCAGGGCGAGTAGTTCTCCCGCCATTGCCGAGCAGGCCGATCACGGGCCTTGCCCTGTCTTGACGCGTGCGTTCCGTCAGTGCTACGTTCCTTAAAATCGTAGCACTGGAGAAGCATGAAAAAGCTGGTTCGGTTCGGCGTCTCTCTCGATCATCATCTGCTCGATGCCTTCGATCAACATATCGAGCGGCGGAAGTATACCAACCGCTCTGAAGCCCTGCGCGATTTGATCCGGGATAATCTCGTCGGGCAGGAATGGGATCAGAATAAGGAAACGGTCGGCACGATCACGTTCGTCTACGATCATCATGTGCGCGATCTCACGAGCAAGCTCACCGATATTCAGCACGACTATCACGGAAAGATTTTGTCCGGCATGCATGTGCATCTGGATCACGACCATTGCCTGGAAGTGCTGGTCGTGAAGGGGAAAGGCTCGGAGATCAGGAAGATCGCCGACGCGTTGGTGAGCGTGAAAGGCGTGAAGCACGGCAAGCTGACCATGACCACGACCGGTAAAGGTCTGGATTAATCCGTGCGGGTCTGTGTGATCGATGGTCGAGGCGGGGGCCTGGGCTGTCAGTTGGTGTTGGGGCTGAAGGCGGCCTTGGGGCCGGAGTGCCAGATTGTCGCCCTGGGGACGAACGTGGCCGCCGCCGAAGCGATGAAGCGTGCCGGGGCCGAGCAGGCGGCCGCCGGCCCCCAGGCTATTATGAGCACGGTTCCGACGGTTGATGTCATTGTGGCATCGTTGAACATGGTGCTGCCCGGTGCCATGTTGGGTGAGGTTACTCCTGAGATTGTGACAGCGATTCTTGCGGCAAAGGCCAAGAAGGTGTTGTTGCCGCTGAATCGAGCTCAGGTTGAGATTGTGGGAAGCGAAGATCGGACCTTGGATATGTTGATCGCCCGATCTCTCACGCGTGTCCATGCCTTAGTGCAGCCGGCCTACCGGGCGTAACAACGTGTATCATTCGGTTGTGAGTTGCGAGGCCACGAGGGTCTACGCCAGTCGATGAGTCGGCTGTCGCTTGATCATCGTGGGCGTCTCATCCGTCCACACAGGTGCCATAGGGAGTGGTGGATATGAGGCGTCATGTAGTCGCAGTTATCGTTATGTGTCTTGCGGTGAGTGGCATTGAGCGAGCCGCGGCCCATGATCCGGATGTGCCGGAATTGGAAGTCCCTGAGGTCTCCGTGATCGGCGAGCGGCCGGTGGCGGCCTCCTCTCAGCAATTCATTCCCGATAAAGAATATCTTCTTCAGCCGCAGGGCCGTCCGGCCCAGGTGTTGCGGTTGATTCCAGGTTTTCTCGCGGTCGAACATTCCGGCGGAGCGGGGAAGGCCGATCAATACTTTCTGCGCGGGTTCGATGCCGATCATGGGACCGATGTCGCATTCTTTGCCGACGGGATGCCGATCAATCTGCGCTCGCATGGCCATGGCCAGGGGTATACCGACCTCAATTTCATCATTCCTGAAACCATTGAAGGCCTGGACGTCAACAAGGGGGCCTATCTTCCCGAGTACGGCGACTTTGCGACGGCGGGGGCCGTGAACTTTCGCACCCGCGATGTGGTCAAGGAAGGGGTGGTGCAGTCGGCAGGCGGACAGTTCAGTACCACTCGCAATCTCCTGATGTTCTCGCCGACGACAGAGAAGGTTCGCACGCTCATTGCCGCGGAAGGCTATTACACCAACGGTCCGTTCCAGAGCGACAACCGCTACTTCCGCGCCAACCTCTTCGGGAAGCTGACGACGAATCTCAGCGGGCGGGATGAACTGAGCATCACCGGGACGTTTCACAAGGCGCAGTGGAATGCCTCCGGTGAAATTCCGTTGCGCGCCGTCACCGATGGGTCTCTCGATCGGTTTGGGGCGATCGACCCGTCGGAGGGCGGTAAAACCATGCGCAGCACGGCCAAGCTGAAATACCACTACGACACCACGTCAGGCGGGCAGTTCTTTGCGAATGCCTATGCCCAGCACTATCAGCTGGATCTCTATACGAACTTTACGTTCTTCCAAAACGATCCGGTCAACGGCGACGGAATTGTCCAGTCCGATCGCCGGGTGGTGTACGGCGGCGATCTCGGCTACAAGCAGCGTGGCGAGGTGCTCGGGTTGCCGGCCATCGGCACGATCGGCTTTCAAGCCAGAGTGGACGACATCCATGCCAAGCTTGGGACGCAGACGACGCGCGTCATGACCGGAACCACTACCGATACCGACATTCTGGAAGCGTCCTATGCCCCCTTCGTCAAAGCCGAGGTGCAGCCGACGGACTGGCTGCGGCTGGCCGGCGGTCTTCGCGGTGAAACTTTCACCTTCGATGTCCGGAACCGCTGCGCGACCTGTGCGGAGCAACCGGCCGGTCGGAAGAGCTCCGGCATTGTTTTGCCGAAGATGAATCTGATTCTGGGTCCCTGGGCCGGCACCGAGTTCTTCGCGAACTACGGAGAGGGGTACCATAGCAACGATGCGCGGTCTGCGGTAGCGCTAGGCTCATCGCCCCTTGCGCGAGCCAGGAGTTATGAAGGGGGCGTGCGGTCGAGACCCTTCGGCGCCGATGGCGTGGAATTGATCGCGACACTGTGGCGCCTCGACCTCAAATCGGAACTTGTTTTTGTCGGCGACGAAGGCACGACGGAGATTCGCGGGGCGACCAGACGGGAAGGCGTGGAAGTCGCTGCCCGAGGGCAGGTGTGGGGGCCGCTGTACTTCAACGGGAGTGTGACCTGGACCAAGGCGGAGTTCCGCAACGGCGATGCCATTCCCTTGGCCCCTGAAGTGACCGCGTACGGGGCACTCCTCTTGAAGTGGCCTGAGGGTCTGACGTCGCAACTGCAGGCGACCTATCTCGGTGTGCGGCCGCTGATCGAAGATCGCAGCATCAAGTCGCCGGCCTGGATCGACTTCGACTTGTCGGAGCGCTATCAACTGCCGATCAAGCTGCCGCATGGTCGCATGGAGGCGTTCCTGTTTATCCAGAATCTCTTCAATACGAAATGGGAACAGGCGACCTTTGCGTTCTCCTCTCAGTTGCGCAACGAAACGGCGGCCGTGCAAGATATCCATTTTGTGCCGGGGAATCCGCGGATGGTCATGGGCGGTCTAGCCTGGTACTTCTAAGGTGCCTGCTGAAAACGTCTTCTCACGGCGTTCTCGGCTCGAAAGCATCCTCACCGTACCCCACCGGGGAGGAGCTGCATCGCAGCTCGGGGGTGGGCGGGTGAGAAGGGTACGCCTCCGGTGCTTTCGTCGCCTGCGGCCTTGTGAGAAGGGCGTTTTGAGCAGGCACAGGAGATGACGATGAGGATGCACCGAAAAGTTCTTTCCCGGCAGCACTTCTCTCGTCCCACCGTTCAAGTCGCTCGGTCGTTGATCGGCAAGTATCTCGTCCGGTTCATTGACGGGCGTGAGATCGCGGGAAAGATTATCGAAGTCGAGGCCTATGTCGGCCCGCGGGATAAGGCCTGCCATGCCTCCAAAGGAAAAACGCAAAGAACCGAGGTGATGTTCGGTCCAAGCGGCATGGCCTACGTGTATCTCATTTACGGGATGCATCACTGTTTGAATGTCGTGACGGAGCGGGAGGAGTTTCCTGCGGCGGTACTGATCCGGGCGATTGAAGTCGATGAAGTGCTGATCGATGGTCCCGGGCGGCTCTGCCGCGCATTGCACATTGACCGGAGCTTGAATCGAATCGATCTGACGGCTCGGGAGTCACTCTGGTTTGAGGATCGGGGAAGCCGGATCTTGCGGCGGCAGGTAGCCGCGCTCCCCAGAATCGGTGTCGACTATGCCGGTGCTTGGGCGAAGAAACCTTGGCGATTTCGATTGCACCGGGCGGAGAATGCGAGGCCGAGGCGAAGCCAGGAGTAGGAGTCGAAGGGGCGCAGAGCTCGTCCAGGGATTTGGCGATGGGGGCAAAAGAAAACGGGGCCGTCGTATCACTTACGACGGCCCCGTTTCATGTGCGATAGCAGGTCGACTACTCGATCTTGCGATCGGTGCCAATCTTGGTGGCGGAAGTGACCGGAGGAGCAATCTGGATCTGCGGACCCTGCACCTTCGGAAGCCGTCCGGCTCCGGCGCTCTCGACGATCCGGGCATTGTCGGTCTTGGTCAGGTTCTGCTGGGAGCTCTTGATGGAGTCCGCGGATTTGAGTAGGGTTGCTTCGCCACGGGCATCGGATTGACCCGGATCATTGGCCGTTGGTTGGCCAGTGACGGGGCTGCCGCTGTTCTTCATCGGATAACCCTCATGCTTTGGGAGCAGCGCGGGGTTGGCCGAGGCCAGCGACAACGTGAAAAGCACACCGGACAAGGTCGCAATAGTGCCGAGTACGAGCTTCATACCCTACTCCTTTGAAAATGGTGACTGGAAAAAATACGTTTAAAAACAGTAAATTTCTTAGGCCGAATCAAGTGGGGGCGATCATAGCGATGGGGGGGTATCTCTGTCAAGCGAGAAAGCGAGGCCAAGAATCATGGCGCGGGGGAACTATCCTACTGAAAAGAGTCGCCGGTCCGGAGCGACGGCCATCTGCCGACGAGGAGAGGCTGTAGCGGCCATGAGAGGCTAGGCCGTAGGTCTCCGAGCCGGTCTCCGGCCCCGCCCGCGATGGCGGAAAGCCGGTCCTCGGCTCACGCCGGGGAGGCGAATCGTCAGCGTGGTGCCTTCGCCGGGGGCGCTGGCAATGGCAATCGATCCGCCATGCTCTTCGATGATTTTCTTGACGGTCGCGAGGCCCAAGCCGGTTCCGGACCGCTTCGTCGTAAAGAACGGCTCGAAGACCTTGTCGAGAATTTCAGCCGGAATAGGGGCGCCATCGTTCTTGATGAGGATCTGTACTTCAATGCCGCGGCCGGCGCGATGTTGGGTCACTTGAATGTGCAGATGGCCGCCGGGAGTCATGGCCTCGCCGGCATTCTTGAAGATGCTCAGAAAGACCTGCTGGAGTTTTGCTTCATCGCCGCGCACCGGGGCGATTTGCGTCGCGTAGTCCTTTGTGACTTGGATGCGCGTGACCTCCAGATCGGTTCCCACCACTACTAACGCGCTTTCGAGCACTTCGGGAATGCGGCAGAGGCGTCGGTTCAGTTCGAGTGGCTTTGCGAAATCGAGGATCTCGTTCAGGATCGCTTCGACCCGGATCAAATCACGCATGGCGTTTTCGACGCGGGTTTGCGGATCAAAATCAAGAATGCCTTCGGCGGTCACTTCTTCCAGCTGGGAACGGATGGCTCCGATCGGCTCCCGGATTTCCGTGGCAAGGAAGGCGCTGAACTCTCCGATGGCGGCTTGCCGCTCCTGCTTGCGGATCACCGGCTCCAGAATCGTCGGCGCCGCATCGGAGACGACGGCGTTGTCGGATCCGGCTTCCGGCTGGGCCACCGGGACTACGACCGGGGCTGGCGGCGCTTGGAGGAGGTCGGCGAGCTTCAGGATGATCGGTTCCAATGTGCGGGCGTCAGTGGCTTGGTAGCGCCCTGCCTCTTTCGACCCGAGCGTCAGCGTTCCGCCGACTTGCCCGCGGACAAAGAACGGAACCACGAGAGAGGAGACGAACCGTTCTTTATACAGATGCTTATGGTCGAGGAAGCGCCCTTGGGTCGAGGCCAGGTCATGGTCGACACGAGGCTTCCGGTGCCTGACGGCCCAGCCGGAGGCCGAGCTATCGAGTGTGAGCCGGTGCCCGGCGCGCATGTCCTTCTTGCTGTCCTTCTCGCTCTTCTGATCGCCGGCCACGCCGAGCACTTCCATGCTGCCCGCGAGGGGATCGTAATAACAGGCCCAGGCCCGGTCATACGTCGTGTACTGGCTCGCTTCTTCCAGCACCTTGATGATTTTTTCTTCCAACTCAGGCGTGAATTGCGCGGTCGGTGCGGCAAACATTTCCGCGACCGCCGGAGCGGCCGGTGCCGGCTCGCGAGACACATAGGGGCGGCTAAGCACCACATTCATGTCGAACAGGCCTTCGCGCTCCAACGCCTTCGTGATGTCGTCGCCGGCCTGTTCAATCAGGCCTTTTTCCTTCTTGGCGAAGGTGGCATTTTCTTTTCGGGCGATAACAAGAAAACCGTAGGTGCGCTGGCGATGGCGGAGCGGCATGCCGAGGAGCGACTTGGCGCCAGGCGTAATGAGCCGCAATCGGACGGTGCGCCCGGCTTCCTGATCGTTCGGTATGGATTGGATCGCAGCCTGGGTTGAGAGCGTCCGTAAAATGGCTTGCACGTCGCGCGGGGTAAAGCCGCGGGCGGCATGGCTGACGAGCGGCCCTTGATCCTGGTGGAAGATGGCGGCGAGCGCCGAATCCGTCCCGAGTTCATTCAGGGCGGTATTCAACGTCCGTTGCAAATGGGTTTCAGCGTTCTGTTTCGATTGCGTCGCAGGCATGGTCATGGGTAGCGTTCTCGATTAAGGGATCGCATTCTAGCAACGATGGAGGGGTGATGCAATGACACGGGTATAGATAGTTCAGTCTGGATTGATAATCTTCGGAGCCCGGCGTTCGACGATGACCTGCTCAACCGGCGGCGGTTCGAGTCGGCGCATGTTCAAGAGGCTGGTGACGATGCTGATGACCAGCGCACCGCCGACGGCCGGCCAGAATCCCGACACGGTAAAATCTTTCACGAGGTAGGCGGTGAATTCCAGAAGCAGGGCATTCACCACCACGAGGAACAGTCCTAGCGACAGGACGATCAGCGGGAGCGTGAGGATCAAGAGAATCGGCCGCAGGATGAGATTCAAAAACGTCAGCACCAGGACGGCGGCCACGCCCGCGGTCAACGTCGCGGCTTCGATGCCGGGCACGATGGCTACGGCCAGAAAGACCGCAATACCGGTCGTGATCACGCGGGTGAGCGCGGCCCGCAGCCCGCCGTGGAAGGGGGAGGCCTGCGCGAATCGGGATATCTGAATCCTCTCCATGCCGGACGGAGCCTCTATTGCGCCGCAGGCGCCTGCGGCGGTGCCACTTTTTTCGCCGCGGAGTAATGCACTTCCGTTGCCGTCAACGTCTTTTTGTCCTTGGTCGCTTCGATCACCACACGATCGCCAATCGCAGGGAGTTCCGTCGACGACGGATTGCCCTTGGCCTTGAAGTGGGTTTGTTTGGTCAGCGTCACCGAGACCACTTTCCCCTTGGGAGTTTTGACTTCGATGTGGGTACCGTCGATCGCCGTGACGGTGCCCAGCACATGCTGGCCCGACCCGTGGGCCCAGGCGGCGGAGGACGTGAACACGAGCGCGAAGGCCAATAGAAGGTGTCGTACCATGGTCGGTGCCAGCTCCTTATGAAAAGTATTAATGATGATGACCGGACCCTGCTGTCGTGGCAGCCGAGTCATCGCCTTGAAGAAATTTATCGAAGGCCGCTTCCTCGTCCGCCGCATGCTGGGACTTCGGATTCAGCGACTTCATCGTGTCCAGTTCCTGAGGTGTGAGTTTGGGCAAATGGCGAATGAAATGCACCAGCTTCCAGCTATCGAGATCCTGCTCCGGATCGCCTTCGCCCCAGGCCGGCATGGCAGTAAAGCGAATGCCATTATGAATTACCCAGAAGAGTTCGCCGTCCGACATGGTCTGGGTCGGTGATTCGCGCAGATCCGGCGCTTTCGGATAGACATTCTTGCCGATCGGCGTTTGGCCGCTGCCGTCGTTTGCGTGGCAGGTGGCGCAGTGATCGGCAAAGTGGGCCAATCCATCCTGCACCACGTCCGGGGTGACCGGCACAGGATTCGGCTTGTTGCGGTGCTCAAGCGGAATAGCCAGATAGCGGACTTGCCGCGCCAGTAAGACTTCAAGCGGATTGGGTTCGGCTTTGGCGCTGAACCCGGTTGTGAACATCTGATAGCCGAACCAGCCCAGCAACGCCAGTCCGCCGACAACCAGGATCATGATCATACCGATGAGTTTGGCTTTCATACGAGCAAGTCACTATACAAAGTCTGCCGGAGAATTGCCAACGACTACGAGGCGACAGGGCGCTGCGATGTCTCGACCAGGCGAGATGCGAGCAGGATGAGCATCGGCACGTGCATGAGCAAGCCGCTCAACCCCATGAAGGACTCGCCGATCCAGAAGGTCATCGCGAGGTTGAAGACCAAGACTCCGTAGTAGAGACCGACTCCAAGAAGGAGCGTGAGCGTGGTGGCGGCCGAGGGGAAGGAATTCAGCGCGGGCAACCGGCGGTCGAGGGGAAAGTAGATGGCGAGCGAAATCAGTCCGACGACGGCCCAGCCGACGTAGTTGGCGAAGGGCACACCGAAGTGCCAGCCGGGATCAGGGTAGTAGTAGATCTTGCCGAGGAACCAGCGATCACCGCGGAGCGCGACCGGGTCGATGACCATATCGATGAAGGCAAATAGCAGCGCTGTCAGAATCCAGAGGCGCCAGCTTGTGCGTGTGTTGATGTCCAGGCGCAGGGATCTCAGAGGCAGCGCGGCGGCGGTGCGATCGATCGGCTGCAAGAGACAGAGCGCCACGCAATAGGCGGCGTAGAGCAGGAAGCTGAACGAGATCGAATCCATGAACGGGATGTTGGAAAAATACAGTTCCTGTCCAAGCGTCGAACCGTTGTAGTGGTACCAGCCGAAGGGGATGCCGTTGCGCGTTGAGGAGTATTCGCAGACGAAGGCCGTGGCCCAGCTGATCAACCAGAAGCGCCAGGTGCGAGGCCAGCCGATCAATTGGATTGCGGCAAAGAGAAAAGCCGCCAGGAAGACGAAGACGTAGGGACGGAAGAGGATAGTTTTGAAGAAGAGGGTGACGTACTCCACAGTGGCGGAGCCTCAGGCGTAGTGGTGATCGCGGAACCATCGCACCGCTTTTTCGAGCGCGACTTCCGGCGGTGTTTGGGGGATCCCGAGTTCGCGGATCGCTTTGCTGCAATCGTAGTGCATCTTGTACTTGGCCATCTTCACCCCTTCCAGCGGAATGCGCGGGGGGATGCCGGTCACCCAGGAGAAGGCCAGATTCAGGTAGGCCAACGGGAGAATGAGCTCCCGCGGGAGCTTCACGGTTGGCATGTTGACGCCGGTCAAGCGACTCAAGATCTCGAAGACTTCCCGCAACATCAGATTCTTCGTGCCGAGAATATAGCGTTCGCCGATTCGACCTTTCTGCATGGCGAGGAGATGGCCGGCGGCGACATCATCGACATCGACGATGTTCATGCCCGTCTCAATATAGGCCGGCATGCGGCCTCTCATGAACTCGACGATCATCTGCCCGGTGGGAGTCGGCTTGACGTCGCCTTCGCCGACCGGCGCGCTGGGATTGACGATCACGACCGGCAGCCCCTGTTGGGCCAGCTTCAGGACTTCCAGCTCGGCCAGGTACTTTGAGCGTTTGTAGTGGCCGGCCATTTGTTCGAGCGACACCGGCGTGTCTTCGGTGCCCAACCCGCCTCCCGGCGGCAGCCCGATTGCGCCGATGGTGCTGCAGTAGACGATGCGTTCCGTACCGACGTCCCGCGCGGCTTCCAGCAGATTTTTCGTGCCGGTCACATTCACATCGTAGAAGATGGCCGGATTGCGAGCCCAGAGCGCGTAGTGCGCGGCGACGTGGTACAGCTGCTGGCAGCCGATGAGGGCCTTGCGCAGCGATTCCTTGTCGCGCAGGTCGCCGTAGGCTCCGTCGATCTTAAATTGTTGCAGATTGGAGAAGTCGCTGTCGCGGCGGGCCAACACACGAACCTCGACGCCGGTCTTGATCAAGGCGCGGACGACTGCCGCGCCGACGAATCCAGTTGCGCCTGTGACCAGAGCTTTCATAGGGGAGTGACGGGTGACCAGTGACGGGTGACGAGTGACAATAAAATGAGGTCGTTCGAGATGCCGGCGTGTCTTCGCTTGTCACGCGTCACGCATCACCTGTCACGTTTAGTTCCGACGGCTGGTGATATACCGCGCAATCTCGCGGAGCGGATCGGCCGAAGGGCCGAAGGATGACAGCCGATTGATCGCGCGTGCGACGCAGTCGTCCGCCAGTTTCTTGGCGCCATCCACCCCGTAAAACGTCGGATAGGTTTTCTTGCCCCGCTCGGCATCTGTGTTGGGATTTTTGCCGAGTTCTTCGCGGGTGCCGGTCACATTCAGGACATCGTCGGCGATCTGGAAGGCCAGGCCGATATCCTCGGCGTAACCTGTCATGTCGTCGAGCTGCCGATCGGTCGCCCCGGCGGCGATGGCACCCATCCGCACGGCTGCGCGCATCAACATGCCGGTCTTGTGTTTGTGAATATTCTGCAGCGTCGGCAGGTCGATATCCTTGTTCTCGGCTTGAATGTCGAACACCTGGCCGCCGACCATGCCCACGTTGCCGGAGCCGTAGGCCAGTTCCTGAATCAAGCGGACCTGCCGCATCGGATCGCAGCCCTTCATCAGATCGGGCCGGCTGCAGAGATCGAAGGCCATGGTCAGCAGGGCGTCGCCGGCGAGGATCGCCATCGCTTCGCCGTAGACTTTGTGATTGGTCGGTTTCCCGCGGCGGAAGTCGTCGTTGTCCATCGAGGGCAGATCATCGTGAATCAGCGAATAGGTATGGATGAACTCCAGCGAGCAGGCGACGGCCATCAATCCCGGTGGTGTCGTTCCCAAGGCTTCCGCCGCGGCGATCGTCAGAATCGGCCGCACTCGCTTGCCGCCCGCCATGAGGCTATAGCGCATGCTCTCGTGCAACGTCGTCGGCGGCGTCGTGGCCGGGGGGCTCACGTCATCCAGGAAGCGATCCACCGCGATCCGCTTTTGTTCGAGATAGTCCTTAATGTTCATGGAGATAAAAAGAGGTTTATCACGACCGGCTCTGAATTTTTTGGAGAGTAACAAAAGGCCTGGTGGGTGTCAAACGAGGAGAAAGGCGGTGTCAAGCCACAGTAGAAATGTCCTCTTTCTCCCATAGTAGAAATGTCCGGTTTAGGCGATGCCCGCCGCCGCGCGTGTTGTCCCTTCCGGCAGCAGGCGTTTGCGCCACGGATGAGCCGAGGTCGGCTTGACCGGACGCC